>CAZSKH010000018.1:14286-16445 GCA_964607395.1 uncultured Algimonas sp. | reverse complement strand
ATGGGAATTGAATTTGGAGCTCTGAATTGGAGCATTGTGAGTGTCTACCTCTTAGGCAACTTGCTCCTTGGTTATGTAATGAGTCGGCGCGTTAAAACCGCAGAAGATTACTACCTTGGCGACAGATCCGCTCCTTGGTGGGCGATTGGTATTTCTGTTGTTGCAACTTATGTCAGCGCTTTGTCCTTCTTGGGCGGCCCGGCTTGGGCGTACGGTGATGGGATGGCGGCCTTGGCCATTCATGTGAACTACCCATTGGTAATTTTCGTTGTCGTCGCAGTCTTTCTGCCGTTCTTTTTCAATAGCGGCGTTGCGTCAATTTATGAGTATCTGGAGCGTAGATTTGGGCGGGCCTCCAGAACAGTCATGAGCCTTTTGTTTCTTATAACCCAGAGCATTACAGCCGCCTCCATCCTGACCGCAACTGCGGTCGTCGTGACCTATGTGACAGGAATAGATACAAAGACGTCAGTTTTGCTCATGACCGCTATCGTGCTGGTATATACTTTGATGGGCGGAATGAACGCAGTTATTTGGACGGATGTTTTACAAGGCTTTATTCTGTTTTCAGGCGCAGGTATTGTTCTGTATTTCCTTCTCGGGGAAGTCAGTCCCCTTTCCAACGCCTTGGATAATCTGGCTGAGAATGGAAAGCTGAACCCAATCAACACATCATTGGACTTCACTGTTGCGCCGACGGTTTGGGCTGGCGTGTTCGCGATGACCCTCTTCCATATTACAGTTTATGGCGCGAACCAGATGATGGTGCAGCGTGCCTTGGCCGCTAAAAATATCGGTGATGCTAAAAAATCCTATCTACTCATGGGCTATGCGGCGTTCTTTATTTATTTTCTTTTCTTCTTCGTTGGCGCTCTCCTCTTTGTTCATTTCAAAGGTGCGCCATTCGATCAACCTAATGAGATAATTCTCACTTTTGCCAACTCATTGGCGCTTCCCGGTCTAATGGGCATACTGGCAGCCGCGGTATTATCGGCCTCAATGTCCAGCCTCTCTTCGGCCTTCAATTCCCTCGCGACGATTTCCGTTACCGACCTTTATCGAATGTTTTTCAAAAAGGATGGCGATGAGAAACATTACCTTCTCATGTCGCGTGGCTTTACACTGTTTTGGGGCCTTATGGTTATACCAATGGCCTATGCTTTTATCAGCAGCGGCGGCTCTATTTTAGAAGCCTTATCAAAAGCCGGGTCTTATTTTGTCGGCGCAAAACTCGCCATGTTTGGAATGGGGTTCTTTTCTAAACACACAAATGAGCGCGGTTTACTGGTCGGCGTTTTGGCAGGTTTTATCGGCATGATTGTCTTTGTCGGCTTTGGCGGCTTGGCGGGTGTTAATGGTCTCTTCCCTGAAATTGCTTGGCCTTGGTATGTCGCGATTGGCGGAACGATCAATATTGTCGTGTCGTGGATTGCAAGCATCCTTTTCGAAGGCTTCCAGAAGGAGTGGCATCCCCATTCTGTTCCCGGTCAGTTGAACGCCTTTCGGACCTCCGGCGCAGAGCAGAAAGTTGGCGGATGGTATATTGTACCCGGTAAAATCGACCGCGCGGCTTGGGGTCTGCCGTTTATGTTTATCGCAATCATGCTCTTCTTAGTTTGGTTCGGTACGCTCGGATAAGGCTTGATACAATCAGGCGATAAGTTTTAATTTTCTATTTTGCATTCGAATGCAAAAATGCTAACGCCCGTTCAGAACAGCATTCTGGAGTAGAAAATGGCACGCTATCTAAAGGATGGTATCGACGCTGATACTAAAATGAAATCAGACGCGAAAGTTCGCGAAACTGTCGAGAACATTCTAGCCGAAATTGAAGATCACGGTGATGCCACAGTTCGCAAATACTCCGAAGCATTCGACAAATGGTCGCCGGAAAGCTTCAGACTGACCGATGCCGAAATAAAAGCCTGCTATGATGATGTTTCTGAAACGGCCTTAGACGATATTCGGTTTGCACAGACGCAAGTCAGAAACTTTGCTCAGATCCAACGCGATTCTATGAAGGACGTAGAAGTCGAAACGCTTCCGGGCGTGACACTCGGTCATCGCCATGTCCCTGTAAATGCAGCTGGTTGCTATATCCCCGGCGGGAAATACCCGTTGATCGCTTCAGCGCATATGTCTGTGGTCACGGCGAAAGT
>CAZSKH010000018.1:4253-14186 GCA_964607395.1 uncultured Algimonas sp. | reverse complement strand
ACAATTGCCGAGGTAGAACGCCAGCGCCATATGTTGTCGACCGGAGATGTCGCAGGAAAGGCCTGGGACGATTATGGTCAAGTCATTCTTTGTGACAGTTATGAAGAAATGGTCGAGATGGCTGATTTCGTTGCATCTGAACATGTGCAAGTCATGACGAAAGACCCAAATTACTTCTTGGAGAACATGACGAATTACGGAGCTCTGTTCCTCGGTCATGAAACTAACGTTGCTTATGGTGATAAAGTGATTGGGACAAATCATACCCTACCGACCAATAAAGCTGCCCGATATACAGGCGGCCTATGGGTTGGGAAGTTCTTAAAGACCTGTACGTTCCAACGGGTCACGGAAGAGGCCTCCGTTAAGATTGGTGAGTATTGTTCCCGGTTATGTTCTTATGAAGGGTTTGCGGGTCACAAGGAGCAAGCGGATATTCGATTGAGGCGCTACTCTGGACAAAATATTCAAGGCTTGGACAGCCTCCCTTCACCGCGCACATAAATCCCGTGACGAATTTCCAAACAGAAAAAGCAATTGTTCGAGCATATATGGAGGCGTTTGATAGCGCCTCTTTAGACTCTCTAGAGAGTGTGCTTTCGAGCCAGGTCAAATCAGATTACAAATGGAGGAGTGTCCACCCATTTTATGAGAAGATCGGTGCCGGACAAGTTGTTCGGGAATTTTGGAAGCCGTTAAAGACAAGCTTCACATCCTCTCAAAGACGCGAAGACATCTTCTTCACCGGGCAGAATGTATATGCGGGTGACGAACAAGTCTGGACATGTTCAATGGGCCATTTTCTCGGGCTTTTTGATATGAACTGGCTAGGAATTCCTCCCACACGGAAAATGCTCTTCTTGCCCTATGCAGAATTCCACCGTGTGGAAGATGGTAAGATTGCGGAAAGCGCTATCTTCCTAGATATTATTCGGGTGATGCAACAGGCGGGCATTGACCCCTTCCCCCATCAAACTGCGACGGCGATCATTCAACCCGGACCGCGCACGCATGACGGAATATTGTCAGGCCATCACGATCCCGAAGACGCAAAAGACACATTGGACCTGGTCGAACGAATGGTTGCAGATTTATCAGCGCTAAATTCTTCCGGTGACAATCGTCCACCTCCAGAACTGCTCGCGCGGACCTGGCATGATGATATGATTTGGTACGGCCCCGCAGGAATAGGCTCCGCATTCACAATCCCTAGGTATCAAGAGCAGCATCAATATCCATTCCGAGAGCAACTCGGCGATAAGGTCTTTAACGGACACGTCACGCGTTTTGCGGAAGGGAATTATGCTGGGTGGTTCGGATGGCCGAATCTCAACAACAGAAATCTTGGTGGGTTTTTAGGTCTTCCTAAAAGCGATGTTTTGGCAGAAATGCGCGTCGTCGACATATATCGGCGGGACGGTGATAAACTCGCAGAGAACTGGGTATTTATTGATATTTTATATTACCTTATCCAGCACGGCATTGATTTGCTTAAGTCACCGAATGCCGTAAAAGACTTGCATGGAGCCCGCAGCTAAACCCAAAACTCGCGCCACAAGTTATGATGTGGCCAGGCTCGCGGGGGTATCCCAATCGGCGGTTTCCCGGTGCTTTAAACCGGGATCCTCAATTTCAAAAAAAATGCGCGACCGCGTGATGCACGCTGCAAAAGAGTTGAATTATCAGCCCAATGCAATAGCACGTGGACTGATTACGCGAAGATCAAATCTTATTGCGATACTTGTATCGTCGCAGATGAATTTTTATTACCCCGAAGTATTGTTTCAGTTGACTGATCGGTTTTCAGAACTCGGACTGCGGGTTCTTCTTTTCACAATAAATGAAGAATCCGATGTCGAGGACTGCCTCAATCAAGTCTGGCAATATCAGGTGGATGGCGTAATTTCAGCGTCTCATTTATCCATCGACCAGCACAAATTAATGGAAGATAGAAACATACCCGTTGTGATGTTCAATCGGTACTTTGCCGATTATCCCACAAACTCAATCTGGTGTGACCCTAAAATCGCGACAGATTACATGGTTAAGCACTTAACGGATTTTGGGCATACAAAGTTCGGACTTCTTCAAGGTCCCGACTATTCTATGGTCAATCACGAACGTATGAAGTTGGTGAGAGAAGCTGTGACTGCTCACGAAGGGTCTATCGTTGCTGAGGCCAAGGGTACTTATCGATATCAAAGCGCCTCAGCAGCCACACAGTTTTTAATGTGCCAGAATGAAACGCCTACCGCAATTATTGCTGCTAACGATATGATGGCCATGGGTGTTTTGGATGAGTTAAAAAATGTGATGGGACGGTCAGTTCCCGGCGATGTTTCGGTTGTTGGTTTTGACGGCATCGGGGCCGCGCGTTTCGCCAGCTATGAGCTCACAACAATTCGGCAGCCTATCGGCCGCATGGCGGATGCAGCCGTTGCTATGATGGTTGACCGCATAGAAAAACCTGACACATCACAGGAGAAACGCGTTCTGACGGGTGCTTTCCTGCAAGGCACATCCACAGGGCCCATAAAATAAAGGCATAATCATGAAAACCAGCATCGACCGCATTCTCACAACACATGTGGGTAGCTTACCCCGTTCAAAGGCCGTGACAGACTGTGTCTTTTCACATGAACAAGGAAACCCCCTGCCCGAAGCTCCCGAGGTCATTTCAAAAGCCGTCATTGATGTTGTCAAGAAACAAGCGAGAGCTCGCGTCGATATCGTCAGTGATGGTGAAATGAGTAAAATTTCCTACGCGACCTATATCAAAGACCGTATTACCGGATTTGATGGCGACAGCCCGCGATCGGCTCCAAGAGATTTAGAAGACTTTCCGAAGTTTTTGGAACGTCAGGCTAGTGGCGGCGGAACACCTACCTATCGACGGCCTTGCTGCATTGGGCCCATCGAAGTTAAATCCACGCAGCCTTTACAGGAAGATTTGGATAATTTTGGTACCGCCCTAAAAAACGTCGACGTTACCGAAGGATTTATGAATGCGGCTTCGCCGGGTGTCATCGCGCTTTTCCAACCCAATACACATTACAAAACTCAGGACGAATATCTGGAAGCCCTCGCAGAAGCGATGCGCCCCGAATATGAAGCCATCGTTTCTGCCGGATATATCTTGCAACTCGATAGTCCTGATCTCGGTCTCGGGAAACACATGATGTTCAAGGATGAGCCTGAAAATTATGCGAAATTGGCTGGTGCTCATGTCGAGGCTCTCAACCACGCCCTACGAAACATTGACGGCGCAAGGGTACGCATGCACATCTGCTGGGGGAATTACGAAGGGCCGCACCATTATGACGCGCCAATGAGCGAAGTTATGCCAATCGCGCTGACTGCAAAGCCTCAAGGCCTTTTATTCGAAAACTCAAATCCACGTCATGCCCATGAATGGGTTCAAGTCGCCGAGATGGATATCCCGGAAGATAAAATTCTGATCCCCGGAGTCATTGACAGCACAACTAATTTTATTGAACACCCTGAACTCGTTGCTCAGCGCATTGAACGCTTTGCCAATATCGTCGGCAAAGAAAGAGTCATTGCAGGCAGCGATTGTGGATTTTCGACTTTCGCAGGATTTGGCGCTGTCGATGAAGACATTGTCTACGCTAAGCTTGCCAGCATGGCCGAAGGCGCAGAGATTGCGAGCAAGCGACTATGGAGTTAAGCGCTACGCATATCCTACCCAGCCCCGCCAGGTGAATGCTGAGTAAAATTGTCTCACATTTTTTAGGCCTGCGGCGTTCAAAATAGCCACATCTTCTTCCGGATTCAGAACCGGAAGCTCCGCTTCAATATTGACGCGACCCGCTTCAGCCATCTCTGGATCAATGCCTGACGCAATGCTGTAGCATCGGTGTCGAGAGAGCCACATATTTTTCTCACCCTGTGGGAAGCTGCAATGAACAGCAATAAAAGGCGCTCCCGGTTTTAATCGGCGCACGATTTCCGTAACGGTTTCCTGCCGGTCATCACGATATAAAAAATGCAAAGTCAGCAGACTGGTGGCCGCATCCAATTCGAGATCCGGAGCGTCAAATATAAATCCGCGATGCAGACTGACCCGATCTTTTATCGGCTCTAATCGTTTCCTTGCCTCGTCAAGCATAGGCTCAGCCGGGTCTACACCCAAAAACTTCCAAGCCTTGTTGAATTCTGCGAAGCTCTCAATCTCCAGTCCTCCGCCTGCGCCGTGCACGAGGATATTTCCATTTGGCGGAACGTATTCATCCAGCAGAACAGATACCATTTGGTGCATAGCATCATAGCCTGGCATAAATTTTGACGGCGCATCCGCATAGGATTTGACCTGTTCTACATCATTAAAATAATTAGAATAAGACGTCTCTGAGGTCATATAAAATGCATCTTACTTTTAGCCCATTCCGTTAGGCACATGAATGGGAGCAATATTACGCGCTTTATTAAATTCTCTCATTCGGCCCAGAACATCTACGCCAAGCTGATTGTATAAATCCAAGAGATCGACCAGAACCCAGTTTTCGCGGATCAAGCCGTCATGCTCACCACCGACTTCGCGTCGCCAGAAATCTAAGCTTCTAAGCAGAACCTCTTTGCCCGCCGGTGCAATTCCCATCCATCCATCATCAGACAATGTCAGGCGCATATTCGGCCATCCCGTTTCGCAAACATACGCACCCTCTCCAAACCAATGACTCATAAGATCACCCGCCGCGTCTAATTTCCTGTCCGGCATGCCTCTTAAAAATGGAATTTGATGCCAGTTTCGAAAACCCGAAATTCCGCGGCTCGTTCCAATTCCGGCTGGACCGTACCAGTTGAAACGCGGGTGCCAGTGACTCTCCAGGTTCATCACCTTAGGGTCAGGGTTTGCAGGGTATTTGCAGAGATCCGTGAGCATATTAAGCACATGCTCTTGGGTTTCAGCGCCATCGCCTGACGCTGTAAGTCCGTCTCCGCTCATGGGAGCCGGTGTACAGAGATATTTTCCGAGCTGCGGTGACATGGGCCAAGCATTGGCCTGCATCATCAGTTCCGGGATGTCCCAGATCGCTTGCATTTCCACAACTTTCTCATCCTGAATACGGAAGAACTCGTGATACCGCATATGCGCCAAATGACCGGTTGGCGGGATATCCAAGAAGGGGGATGTGAATGTCCCCATATAGTTGCCCATACAGCCAACCCAGTCTTGCCCCTCAGGGGTTTGTCCCGCTAGCACAATCATGTCCCGACGTTCCAAATCCGGCATAGCTTTGTTTAGTAAATTTAGCGGCTTCAGCAGGACAGATGGCCCAGTCCCGCTTCCCAATGGATACCCCAGTTTTATGTCTGCATCAGGTGAAAACAGATGATCCACATCCGCTTTCATGAAATTTGACTCATAGGTCTCCGTTACTTTGCGGAAATCAAAAAACAGGGTTTTCAGGGCTTCAGGCGTCATTGTAGATTTAACCTTTACGTTCGGGCTTTTTCGAAGCGCTTCCAAGCTGCCTCAAGTGCAGTGATATCAAAACCCTCCTCTCGAGCCGGTCCCAAAATAATTTGTTCACTGCCAAGCAGAGTTTCAATTGCGTCCCGCAACTTTGGTAAGACTGATTCTGGAATAACCAGCGCACCGTGTTGGTCGGCATGTACTAGATCACCGTCTTTCACATCTAAGCCAAAAATTGTGACTGGCGTTCCCAATTCACGAACATGGACAAACATATGACTTGGCCCAATTGAGCCTGCCACAACCGGAAAACCAGCTTCATGGTCGTCCAAATCCCGCATCACCCCATTTGTGAGCGCACCGCTGATTCCCAAGCCCTTGTGTACCGCCGTGTGTACTTCGCCCCACCACGCAGAGACGCAGTTAGGCGCATCCATGTCTTCGATAACCGATAAAGTCGGAAGGTCAGCACCTTCCGGTTTGCTCGCCATATGTTTGAAATAATCGAGGCGCCGCGCCTTGATTATTTCCGGATCTTCTTGTGGCCTTTCCAGTCCGGCAATCTTTGCGGTCCGCGCATAACCAACCATGGCTTTGCTACCGTTCATTGCCGAGACCATTGTACCGCGCGTGAAATCAGAGAAGCCGCGACCGCCCTGTGCAACCTCAATGGCGTTGCAAATCGTCGGCGTATCATACTGCGCCAAACTCTGAATGAATTTCGGTTCGGTCATTCTGCAATCCTATAAAACCCGGCAGCCACATTATGAAACATGTCGCTCCGTTCCACCGCTGTGAATTCTTCCGTCAACTCATAAAAAGCGCCGATGGTTTTCTCATAATTAGCGTAAAGCCTATCGACAGGAAAGTTTGAACCGAAAGCAATCCTGCTTGGTCCAAACACATCAATAGTGCGCAACACTCGATCTCGAATACTCGACTGCGTCCAATTGTGATCAAACATACCGAGGCCCGATATTTAACAGATGCTATTGGGCAATTCCGCGAAAGCTCACAAACCATGCTCCCAATCGGCCATCCCTTCCCGTGAGAAATCTTGCGGGCTTCCGCCATGACAAAGAGCGACAGGCAGCGCATCAACACGGCCGAAAACTATCGCAGCGGATTTCAACAGTGGCGGCGTTAGCTGAAGGTCAAAAGACAGATTTCTTGAAATCAACGTTTTTAGACCAGCTTGAAACCAATTATCTTCCAACAAAACATTCGTTCCGGTCTTTGCGTCTTCCTTCGCGTCCCGGCCCACGATTTGGCGAACCCCGCGCAGCAACGGTGCCGCTTGATGGAAGTCCAGTTGAGATTCATAATCCGGTTGAGTTAGATCACAAAAGGCAACAATGGCTTTGACAAGACCATGTTCTTCAGCTTGTTCTTGAACCCAAGTTGTTTCTCGAACAGAATCTTCCAAGGCGACGCCGCACTGAATGTGCACGCTACCGGAAACAGAAATTGTCCCATGATCCGAGCAGAAATCAGGAATATGGTAATTTCTTTGAATTGGTTCCGGATCGCCAAAAAACCGGATGGCACCTTTTTCGGCAAGCCATGTGTGGCGCATATCCGATAAATCCCACAAATGATGGTGAGCGTCTAGGAAAGGGACAGATGCCTCAGTCACGGAGTCGGATACCCTCAATCATTCTTTGAATCGCAACATCATCCCACATTGTGACTTCTTCTCTAATACGCCCACGTATGATCCGAAACTGGGAAACGCCCAATATATAAATATCAGCCTGTGTCTCAACATGTTTCGCGGCTATAGACCATCTGATAGCAACGTCTCTCGCCTCTCCTAAATAGGGAATTTCGCAGAAATGATCCAAAGAGACTTGTATATCGACTAAGGGGGAAAGCAGTGTTTCCAAACTCTCTCTCACCTGCGCCGGACCGTATAAATCACGTCCATATGGATGCCGAGCACCAACACGGAAGTCATAAAATTCTGGCAGCTGATCCCATTTCTGATCTTGGAATATTGATGCAAAAAAACGATTGAAGAAGTCATCATCTGTTGATTCAAGGCTATCCGCCGAACGAATTGATTTTATTTTCGCGGAATGTCCCAGCGCTATATTCAGGCCTTCCTTAATATCGGATTTTGCCAAGCCCTTTGCGGTCTCCAAAACATCAAACCCGAGCTGTTCGACAATCGCGGCATAATCGCGAACCAGCCATTCTTCGAAAATAACATTATCCCGACAGGCACAATCCGCGATCGTGATAACGCGCACCTTGTTGCCTGTGGCCGGTCCAAATTCAGAAGAACCTTCATTGGTCATATTCGAGGTAATCAAATGGGAGGAATAAAACACCGGATTTGGCGATCCAGGCTCGGGCTTATCCTCGGACCAAATCACGTTATCTGCGTCTAAAACACGGTCCGGAAAAGCCCTCATCGTTGCGCGGGTACCTTCCACTACAGGTTCAACGCCAATACCCGTTCCGGCTTGCGTATGGACGATGCAGTCTTTGGCATAATAATCGTAAATCATCTCGACCTTACGGTCGTGCCAAATTCGATCTGTGATACGGATGATGTAATCCGGAAAGTCTACAAACTCGGAGTCAAATCCCGGCAATTGCATTCTTTTCCCGCCCCGCGGATCCAGCATCTCTGATAGATCAGTCGTTGCGACGTGCGTAATCGGGAGCGTTTTCATCGAGCCGTCCATCCACCATCTACCAGCAAGCTATGTCCCGTCACCATTTTTGCGCCGCATAGGTACAAAACCGCATCGGCAACATCTTCGACCGATGCAATTTTACCCATCGGAATCATATCTTTTACAAATTTCATGAATTTAGGGTCAGCTAACATTGGTTTGGTTAGTGGCGTTGCCACAAATGTCGGGGCGACGGAATTGACCCGAATATTTTTGGGCGCGAGTTCGACGGCCATTGCCTTCGTCAAGCCTTCGATCGCATGTTTCGTCATACAATAAACGGTCCGTTCAGGAGAGCCTATATGTCCCATTTGAGAGGTTATGTTGACAACACACCCGCCCGCCGACATTTTTTTTACGCCTTCCCGCGCAATTCGAAAGGTGGATCTGACATTCATATTTAGAACGAAATCAAGGTCTGCATCCGTCGTATCTTCAATCGGGGCAGGTCTATTTGTGCCGATATTATTTACAACGATGTCGAGAGCGGCCAAGTCTCTGATCTGATCAAGGAACTCATCCGAGGTGGCATCGCCGGCCCAAATGGTCATCCGCTTATCATAAGCCTCACCCAATTGGCTTAATTCAGTAGACTGTCTCGCCGAGGCGATTACACCTGCGCCAGCGGCATGCAGGGACTCTGCTATCGCTCTGCCAATGCCGCGACTTGCCCCAGTTACGAGCGCTGTTTTGCCGATTAAATCCGCCATAAATCAAATGTCCCCGCGCACGCGAAGAAAATCTACTGTCCCCTCGCTAATATTTAAATAGGTTCTCGAAACGCCCTTAGGAAGAGTTGCCGTATCTCCGGCGTTCAGATTCCAATTCTCCTCGCCAACATGAATGGAGAGCTGCCCGCGATGCACGAAAACAACCTCTGCACCTGCATAATCGACCCCTTCATATCGAACCCCAGTAGGAAGAACAATTTCGTCTATCCGGAAACCATGTAGCCAATTTAATTTTGCCTCGGGTCCGATGAGAGGTCGCTTTGCGTATCCATTGTTATTCACAGCGCCGACATTTTCATCAGCCAAGATACAGCAGGCACGTAACTGCTCTTTCGTGAAACGATTTAATTTTGCGATTTGTGCCGCGCTGGTGACAGGCATAGCCCGCGCGCCTTCCGGTACGGTTTCGCCCTTCATAATATCGACAAGCATACCGTTTTCGAGGAGCACCAACCCATAGTCTTTGGCCATTTCAAAAACATCCGGAGCCCACAAGACCTTACCGGGGTCATCTTGGCCAAGCACTGCCCACAGATAACCAATATCATCACCTATATTTTTAAAGCCGCGGAAGACTTGCGTCGGAATGGATATAATGTCCCCGGGACGCAGTGTAATATTTGCATCATTCGCGTGTTCACCTAGGTCAAATGACCACTTTCCAGAGTGAACAAAAAAGACTTCTACGGTGTCATGACTATGCTGAGAATTCAAACATCCGGGAGGTTGTCGAGCGCCGCCAATATTGAAGCCATGCGGCTCGGCTATATGGACAAATTGGTTCGGGTTCTCAGAAACTCCTGGCCCGATAATCGTAAAATTTTCTTTCTTATCCGACCCCGGCGTACGGGTATCGATAAAGGCATCAAAGCAAGGCCGCAGGTCCTCATATCTGACAATGCGGCTGTTAAATTTTTTTGGGCTGGATAGGGAATTATCTTCAGCCATTTTCCGTCCCCATTAAAATGATATGATCTTGTGATTACATCAGGAATTCTACCTACGTTCCTCTTTCAAGATCCGAGCAAAGAGCCAACTTCATGATCGAATAGAAAAAGGTCAGGTCAAAATGAGGGAGGGG
>CAZSKH010000018.1:749-4153 GCA_964607395.1 uncultured Algimonas sp. | reverse complement strand
ATATCGGTCTTCGTGAAGCTATCCTGATCATGGGATGGATCGGTCGCCAAAAGGTTCGACGTGTTATACCCATCAGAATAGTAGAACTGAACATAAGGTGTAATCACACCTTTATCGCCCATATCGATATCATACCCGCCGCCAATAGATGCAGTGAGTTCAGGTGACCAAGGTGTTCTATTCCCGTCCTGCTGCACAAAGCTTTGAACCTGACCGTTCAGAAGCTGATAAGGGTTATTCTGGCCAAACTCGCCAAACTCGCTATTCAAATAAGCCAATGCGACGTTAAAGAACAACTCATTCGTAGGTTGATATTGGGCATCGATTTCAACACCCCAAGCATCAATTTCGCCACCATTGACAGATTCAGTAATTGATAAACCACCTTCAATACGCTGACGCTGTGTGAGAAGGTTATCATAAGTCGTAAAATGCGCTGCGCCGTTCAGACGTAAACGTCCGTCAGCAAGAACAGACCGTAGACCACCCTCGAAGACTTGCGATTCTTGTTCGTCAGTTTCCGCACCCGTGCTCAAAGATCCGGAAAGGTAGCCAGTCGCACCGGTTGCATAGACCATAACGTCATCATTCACATCATATTCAACGCCTGCACGCCACGTGACGTTATCGTAGGAACGTTCCCGGCGAACTTGGTCAGCTGCACCGCAATTAAAGGTAAAGACTTCACTCGCGCGGTTTGGCAGCACAACGGATTGTCCGCCATTAAAGCGCGGATCAACATTTACAACACGGTCACCACCAGAGAAATTCGACCCGCCGCAGGACAGCTCTTTCGACTCATCATTATAACGAAGTCCACCAATCAAACGAAGTTGCTCACTGACAGAGTATTCCACTTGACCGAAAATGCCGAAATAATCCGTATCGACAATCGCGTTATCCGCGAAGAACCCACCAATAAGCGTATCTTCGGAAACAATATCGGTACCGTCCAGTAATGTGAATGTCTGACCATTTCGCATTGCCGTTCCGCGCGTTGAGTCGTCACGTTGTGTTTGTTGATAGATTGAGAAGCTCTGACGAAGCTCGTCATTGGAATAGAAAGCGCCTAATGTGTAAGCCAACGGCCCGGAACCATTTGAAACAACTTGGAATTCCTGTGTAAACGCTTTTTGCTCTTCATCATACGCACCGTTTGAATTTGGCGTTGGTGAGAAATCAAAATCGAAATCAATGTCATTGATAAAATCAGTATATGAAGTAATCGAACGGAATGTCGCTGGACCAAAATCATAATCGACATGCAAAGACAGGACGTCTTCTTGTAAATTTACCGGGCGAACATAATCCTGCGCGATGCGATACGGATCACCACCATTCGGATCATTAGCAGCCGTACCCCGACCGCCGGAACCACGAACCGGGTTCGTACAATCTTGAACGGAGCCAAATGGGTCGGTAATACCCTCTGGCGTCTCATTCCGGCAAAGGAAGGTGTAACCGAAGAGACCGGCCTCCAAACCATCTTCAACAGCATGAGAGAATCGCGCTGTGACTGAGAGTTGATCCGTCGGATTGAACGCTAACGTCGCACGCAATGCGCGTTCGTCTTGGGCTCCGATATCAGGCCCAGCGACATTTTGAATATACCCATCACCTTTATCAATTTGACCTGCGACACGTAGAGCAACATTTTCGCCCAAAGGAATATTGACAAAACCCTCTGCCGTTAATCGATCAAACCGCTGATAGGTGACATCAACGCCGGCAGACGTTTCTTCAAAATCAGGGGCATTAGTGATAACATTAAGAGCTCCCGCGAAAGTATTACGGCCATAAAGTGTGCCTTGCGGACCGCGAAGGAATTCGAGCCGCTGCACGTCAAATAACGCCCGCGTCTGCTGCGAGGCTCTATTTTTATAAACGCCGTCTACAAAAGCACCGACAATCGACCCATTGTCACCGAATGTATTGGAAGAGTTCGCGCCTCGAACATTAAATTTAGCGTCGTTACCTGCAAATGCAAAGTTTACGCCTGGCACAACTAACTCCAAACGGGATACATCCTGAATGCCTGCACGCTCCAAAGCCGCCTCATCCAAAGCCGTAACGGATAGAGACACATCTTGAAGTGTTTCAGGCCGCTTTGTTGCCGTGATAATGATTTCGTCGATCGCATCCTGCGCAAATGCTGACGATGTTGCCATCATCGCAAAAGCGCTGACGCTGGCCGCGAGGGCTTTTGTAGACATATGAAACTTCATGGTTCTCCCCTAAGTAAATTTATTTCTCAGAAGTACTTCGAATGCAAAATTATGCAAGTCATTTTTGACTTCGAATGCAAAATTCAGAAAACTTGTGACAAATTTGCACCAACACCCGTAATACGGTTCAATATATCCTTTGAAGAAGTACCGTCGAAAAAACGTACCCATTTGGCCGGTTGAGGTCGCATAAAGCTATAAGAGAGAAACGTTCAAAGCTTAGACCATACCGCAACCAAAACGCTCAGCTAATCATAGGGCCTTTTAAACAGATTAATCCAACCCCTTTATATATGTTTATAAAGATAAGAACCGTTTTGACGCGTCTCTCTTCTCAATAACGATATTGAATTTTTGTAAGCTGGACGTCTGCTTCGACTTCGACTTTGTAACGACACGGACAACAGTGTAATGTAAGAGCCCTTTATAGTGGACATCATTTTGGGCCAAAGGCAATCGCTCACCTATCCACGTTCTATTTGGCAGAATTCAAGAAGCTAGAAAACAGTTGTGTGCCACAAATTCTAATTTCGACGTGCCACAAAATGAAAATTGACAGGAATAAGCACTTGTTTTATATAGTTATTTCTGCTCAGCATCGTGCTGTGTGGGGGCACCAGTATTCCTTCAAAATACTATTTGAGGCTCATGTGACCTGACACCAACTAGTTTAGATACTATCGAAGCTAAGTATTTTTCTAATTGCCAAAATATTGTGAGCTTGCCATCCAAAATTGATACTACATAACAATACAGTTCGCCTCTATGAGTTAAAAGGAAAGCCTTGAAGTAGGTCGTCATTCACTTGATGGACGATCTTCAGCATTTCGGCTCGACGGTAAGTCAGCGAGCCCCCATCGCCATATTCAGGGCGTGGATTACGGTGCCCCATTAGGGTACAACGCAATCCAAAATCTATTCCCGCTTCAAGCATACGATTTTCGAAGCTATGTCGAAAGCTATAGATGCGATGATTTTCAGATGGGAATAGTTTGCGCGCCTTGAACGCCTTTGTCAGCGATTGCGACAGCAAATATCCTCGCTCCCTATAATGTGGAAAACCGTTTCTAGCCAGCTTCATCGCTTCCAGGCTCACACCTACGAGCGGCACATCTCGTATGGACGCTTTTGATTTCAGTTGCCGCGCCTTCGTTGACCGAATGCGGATATGCGGCACGG
>CAZSKH010000018.1:0-739 GCA_964607395.1 uncultured Algimonas sp. | reverse complement strand
AGGCACCTCCGCGTCAAGGCAGATGTTCTCTGGCAAAATATTGCTCAACTCACTTGGACGACACCCCGTTTCAATAAGCGCGAAGCATAGTAAAGCGGCCTCCCGGTTTAGTCCCTCTAAAACATTCGGTTCAAAAATACGGGATTGAACCCAATCGCTAGAGAATGGCTTCACGTCGTTCAACTTTGCGTCCGAGAAACGTAAATTTCGAAACGGATTCTGCCTGTCCTCTTCGCCAATATGTTCAAAATAACGGCGGTAGAGCTTTCGCAGATTACCCAAATCGCGGTTAGCGCTATTCCCGCTCATCGGCTTAGAGCCATCGGTCGGATGCACCCTTGCCGCCCAGTGTTGGTAGACCCTGCGCCCATGCTCGCGTTCAATTTCGCGCATATCCATATCACCGTTCATGCGGACGAAGTTACCGATGGCGCGACGCTTGACCTTAGAGTAGTTAGCCACTTGCTCAGGTGACTTACCTGAAAGCTCATCTAGCGCGATCTCAGAGAGATATAGGTCCATAGCTTGCGTGATTGTGACAACGTCTGGTTCAGCCAAGCCTAACAATGCATCCGTATCCCTCTGGACCTTGGGCGTCATAGGGGTTTCACTTGGACGACAGCCTTTAGCCGTTCAATGAGTTCCGCTAGACTCGTCTTCTCTGCCAGTTCTACAGCAGGACGGTAGGCGAACCCATAAGCCTCAGCTCGTTGGTTCATATCTTTTTGGTTGGCATCTC
>CAZSKH010000017.1:0-16584 GCA_964607395.1 uncultured Algimonas sp. | reverse complement strand
GGGTAGTCTTCCGTGCCGTAATATCCTGTTTCGGGATCATACCAGGTGCCGCCTGATGGCTGCGATGTGGATGACGTGCCGCCCGAATGAGAGGTTCCGCTAGAATAGGTGCTCCCGCCGGAATGGCTGGCTCCGGGAATATAGGGTGTCCCATCAGAATATGTCAGCTCACCCGTCGCGGTCGTACCGCTCGAATAAGAGGTTCCACCCGAATGGGACGAAGAATAGGTCGTGCCGCTAGAATGGGAAGACCCGCCCGAATAGCCGGAATAGGAAGACCCGCCCGAATAAGACGTAGACGGCGTGTAGGCCTCGCTGGATTGATAAGATTGGCTAGAGCGGATCGATCCTGTCCCCGGCTGGCATAATACGCGCCGCCACTCATAACGTTCGGGGCTAACCAAAACTTTCGTTGGGACTTGGCCCATGACCGCAGGCACATCGACTTCATAGGCTTCTGCGGGCCGCACAAGATCTTGCACGGTTACTGACGCATATTCTGCCGGGACAGGAATTTCTTGCACGCCGCCGGGATCAGAAACGACTTGTTTCGTGATCGTTTGATATTCCGCCGCAACAGGTGTGCGCGTGATGCGCGGCGGAGCCGTTAAAGCGCGGCGCGTTGTTGTCACCGAGGTTCCGGGCTCTTCGACGAGGCACCAAATTTCACAGCCCGGACCGCAGCTATCGCCGCCGCTCTGCGTGCTGGCATATGCGCCGCCTTGATAGCCGCCGGAACCGGCGGGCGCACGTAAGCGTCCATCGGCGGTCGAATGAATGACATAACCTTGTCTTTGCAGCTCGGCCGGGTTGCCGCGTTTCCATACTAAATGCGGCGCGCCGGTCTGAATATTTTCTGTCACGGTTGAGAATTGCGGGGCCGAAACAGAGAGCCGTTCATGGGCGGGGCGCGTCAATATACGCTCGCTGACACTGCGGTAACTGGGCTGGCGCACGACATAACGTGTGCTCGGCTCTTTCGTCATAATATTTTCGGTCCGGGGCTGAAATTCAGCTTCCGTGACTTCTAAATCCCGAAAGCCATCTGCTGTCTTAACGGTCTCTGATCCGGTGGAATATTGCGCCGGGATTTTGACCTGCGCATAGCATTCGCCCGGATTAGCGACGGGCGGCAAGGCCGATGGGAAGGAAGACGGTCCGCCCGCAAGCGCCGTTCCGGCCCCCCCGAGAAGTAAAACCACAAGGGAAGTCGTCGTTACGCGGCGCATAGAAATCTCCGTCTCAGCGTTGGTGTCGTGTCCAAAAATAGTGAAAAATTACGAGCGGCAGCGCGGCCCCCAAAAGGTTCGCGGCGGTGTCCCCGAGGGACCCTGTTCGTCCTACACTCATCATGTGTTGTGCGATTTCGATCCCGATTCCAAGAATAGCAAAGCTCAGAAAAATCCAAGCGCCCCAGAGCTTTGGCCACCCCAAACGCGCGAGCCCCGCTAAGACAGCGTAAGCCCCAAAGTGCAGAACCTTGTCGATATGCGCGATCCCGCCCATCGAAACAGACGGACGCAAGCTCACCACAAGAATGACCGCGACGGCGGCAAATGTCAGAAACTTGCAGAGGTGTGAAATTTGGGTCATCCGCCAGCCTATACCCCCTAGCTCTGGGCAAGGCGACGCCGAGTCTGAGGTCATTTTGCGGCAATGTGTAGATTTCAGCCTCCCCAGAAAGCGATTTATGGTAAACAGAGCCTTAATTATGGCGCTAATGTGGCAGTAACGGTATTTCGTATGAACAAATCCTGAGGAAGGCCCCCCTCTGGCTGCAAATATGAGACACGGGCTTGGAATCGCCGCCACAACGGGCCAGAAGACCAGAGGGGCGAATTGAGAGTGACGCGTTATGACAGTTTTAAATGCTAAAGAGGTCGCAGAGGATCTGGACGGATGGACCGGCGGGGATGATTTCATCACCAAAGTCTTCCGCTTCGATGATTTCGCCCAAGCTTTTGGGTGGATGACCCGAATCGCGATCATTGCGGAAAAAAACGATCACCATCCGGAATGGTTCAACGTTTATAACCGTGTTGATGTGACTTTGACGACCCATGATGCGGGCGGCGTTACGGAAAAAGACGTGAATTTGGCAAAAGCCATGGAACAGGCGGCGGCGTAATGCGGTATTTATTCCCAAGTCTTTTATTGGCTTTGTCAGGGCCCGCTTTTGCCCAAACGAGCCCCGAACCCTTGCCAATCGATTTGGGCGCGACCTGTCCCGGCGGCACTGTCATTGAATTGGATGGCCGCCTCGTTTGCGAAAAGGAAGACACACTTGCACTGCTGATTTCAGATTTCGAATCGGCAGAACTGCGCGGCGACGTCTACCGTTTGGGCCAAGAGGGTGACCGAGAGGCTCTCAAGCAATTGCCTAATATCTCCCAAGAAGCAGCAGAGGCACAAAACGCCATTACGACCAGTTTCTTGGCCCGTCATGCTGCGCTGGCCGCTTTGCCAATGCGCAGTGAGGATCGTCTAAATTATGATCTTTTGGGATTTGTTTTGACCCAACGTCAACGGCTGGCGCCATTTGATGCCGCCCGCGTTCCCTTTACGAATGACAGTGGGTTTTTCAACCAACTCTCATTTATTGTGCGTCAAACCGATTTTAAAACACCTGAGGATTATGAGGCCTATGCGGCGCGGCTGACGCGTCTGCCCCGCTTTTTCGGTCAAGCGAAAGAGAATATGCGGCGCGGCATTCGGACGAATTTCACGGCCAGCGCAGAAATTCTCCCCGGCATTCAAGAGATGATTGACGACATGGCGGAAACGCCCGCCCAGTCGCATCCTCTCTATGCGCCATTCAAATCCATCCCGGAGAATTTTTCGGAAGAGGATCAAACGCGCCTGCAAGGTCTTGGCAAGGCAGCCCTGGATAGCGCGGTTATTCCCGCCTATCGGGATCTCGCGAAATTCATGCGCGATGAATATACGGGAGCCGCGCGCGCGACCGCAGGCCTCGGCCCTAGCGAGACAGAGCGCGAATATTACCGCGCCCTTACGCGCTATTTCACAACACTCGATATCACGCCGGATGAGGTTCACGCCTTGGGCGTGTCTGAGGTCGCGCGCATTCGCAGCGAAATGGACGCTGTGATTGCGGAAACTGAATTTGACGGCAGCTTTGCTGAATTTCTGAACTTCCTGCGCACAGACCCGCAATTTTATGCCCAAAGCCGGGAAGAGCTGCTGATGCATGCGAGCTATATTGCGAAACAACTCGATGGCAAAATGCCTGCGTATTTTAAAACACTCCCCCGGCTATCTTACGGCGTCATTCCGGTGCCGAAAGAAATCGAGAAAACCTATACGACCGGTCGTTATTTCAGCGGCAACCCCGAACGGGGACAGGCCGGGAATTATGTCGTGAACACTTATAATCTGCCAAACCGGCCGCTTTATAACCTACCCGCACTGACCGCACATGAAGGGGTGCCGGGACATCACATGCAAATTTCAATTGGCCAAGAATTGAAAGACTTGCCGAAATTCCGAAAAAGCCTCTATCCAAATGCCTTTGGCGAGGGTTGGGGACTTTATGCGGAAAAACTGGCGGGAGAGATGGGCATTTATAAAACGCCCTATGAACGTTTTGGGCAGCTATCCTATGAGATGTGGCGCGCGTGCCGATTAGTTGTGGATACGGGCCTGCACTGGAAAGGCTGGACGCGCGAGCAGGCGGAAGGCTGTTTCTTAGAGAATTCGGCCCTCGCCCCCCATAATATCAAAACCGAAGTTCAAAGATATATCAGCTGGCCCGGGCAGGCCTTGGCCTATAAGGTTGGCGAGCTGAAAATCCTAGAGCTTCGCGCGCGCGCCGAAGCGGATCTGGGTGACGATTTCGATATTCGAACCTTCCATGACGCAGTGCTATCCAATGGCGGCATTCCACTCGACATTTTGGAAGCGCAAATTGATCGCTTTATTTTTGACGAAAAACAGCGGCTCGCACAATCTCTGCCCGCATCGCCCAACTCTCCATAAAAAAGGCGCGTCCTATATAAAAAGCGAAGGCGCACAAATAGAGGTTGGCGCATAAAAAAACCCACCGAACCGAGTCGCATGATGTGACCGGGTCGGCAGGTTTGTCTCGAGATGCCCTTCTTATAGGGCAAAGCGTTTAGAAACGGTAACGACCGCGCAATGTAACGGGAACGGAATAGCGTCCACGGTTATTATTGAGGCCGCCCAACGGGGTTCCCGCCGCCAGAACTGAGTTGTCTGACTTCAATCCACCTTGATAACGGATGCCTGTTTCCAGACCAATTGTCGTATATTTTGCAATCGGTGTTTCGACACCGACAAGACCAGCGGCTGTTCCAACCCAGCTATCCTCATAGAGCGGAACTTCTGCTGCGCTAAAGACTGCGCCGCCGAGCTGTGTATTCACGACGCCGATATCACCGACGCGGCTCGCACCAGCGCGGGCCTCAACATAAGGTCTGATGCTGTTAAAGATCACACCATTTGTGGGTTTGAAATATTGACGAAGGCCAAGTTCTGCACCGTAAGATTTATAGTCCGTCAAAGCTCCGGTGAGCGTTTCGCCGCCGATTGTGCCCCAATCCTGAGCGCCGTCACTTTGCGCCTGCTCGTAATGTCCGAGAAGGGTGACTTTCGTATTCGGCGCGAGAGCATATGATCCGCCGAGTTCAGCGCGAACACCGGTCTCATAGGCATCGCCAAATGAGACTGAGTTAAAGTCTCTGTTCGGGTTCGCATTTGTCCGGCTAGCCGTAACAATGTTTTTGCCGGCTGGGAAGACTGCGCCGATGCCACCTTCGAGATTCCAACGCGCCAAGCAATTACCGCTGTGACATTTGGACTTTGGCGCATGTGCGACTTGCTGTCCGTAATATCCGGTTTGAGCATTGTAATTCGTGTTGGAGTGGTGTTTTTGTCCGCCTAGGCCCAAAAATGAGCATCCGGAGAGAGCTATAGCGGCTGTGCCGAGCATAAGAATTCGCATGGTTTTCACCCTTAATGTTCAGGATTGGCACAATTGCCATAGTCATCCGTCGATTTCAGGGAAGGTGTTGCAAACCAGAGGCCAAACCGGATTTGCGCGTTATAAACCCATAAAAAAACCCGACTTAGAAAAGCCGGGTCTTAGAATTTTATTTTCAGGATGCCTTAAAAAGCGAGACGTCCGCGGAGTTTAACCGGAATGGACAGGCGATCATCGCCGCCAGAGACCGCTTTCAGGTTATCGCGCCAGCGGAGACCGGTTTCGACACCAATCGATCCGCGTCCGCCAACGGCCATTTCTGCACCGACAACACCGGCGGCGGTTGGACGCCATCCATCTTCAATGAATTGCTGCTTGTTAAAGACAGTCCCATCATCATTATACGTCTGGGTCAGGTCGACATCATTATTATAGGCGAAACCTGCACTTGCACCGACATAAGGACGGAAGCCGTAATTATGTCCGACATAGCGGCGAACGCCGCCTTCGAGTGTGACTTGTTCCAGATCAGAGAATTTACCAGACAGATCACGCGGTGAGCTTGAGCCAATATCGGGGGTAAACACATCTGTTGTCGGGTGGTAGACACCAGATTGGAAGGACCCAGTATCAACAGTGCGGCCTTCTTTTTTGGAATATGCGGCTGACGCTAATAATGTCGTATTTCGAGAAATATCATAGCTGCCTTCGCCGCCAAACACATATCCGTCCGTGAACGCATCTGAATAGTCAATTGCATCAAATGCACCCGCACGGCCACCGCCGCCGAGGGCAGGACCTTCTTCTTTTCTCGTGACTAAAGTTCCGTCAATATCAGACTCTGTTCCGCCAAAGACTTCAAAACCGAAAGGCAGGGCTGCGCCAACGCCGCGAATTTGCGGAACGCCATAGGGCTGCGCGTATGGTTGTGGCACGTAGATCGGTGCGCCGACGACATTTTGGACATATGCGCCGTTCACATATTGACCATTGGACAATTGCGTTCCGACAACATTTCCGCCGTAAGCTGCCGCGCCGAAAGGTGCGCCTGCGCCTAATGTTGTCGCGCCGCCACCGTAAATTGAGTTTGCGCCATATTGGCCGCCAATGCCTTGTGCGGCTAGACCCGCGCCAACTGCGCCTGCCCCGCCATATCCGGCTTGACCGAAGCCCGTCCCGCCGTATCCAGCTTGTTGGGCAAATCCTGTCCCGCCGTAACCAGCTTGGCCGAAACCTGCTCCGCCCTGACCAAATCCGCCCTGACCAAATCCGCCCTGACCAAATCCAGCTTGACCAAATCCTGCACCAGAGCCGAAGCCGCCTGCACCTGCGCCAGCTTGACCGAAGCCACCTGCGCCATAACCTGCACCGGCTTGACCGAAGCCGCCCGCACCATAACCAGCACCCGCTTGACCGAAGCTGCCTGCGCCATATCCGGCTCCATAAGCTTGACCGACACCATAAGCGCCGCCGGCACATCCGGCGTCATGTCCGTATCCACCGCCATATGACGCTGCTTGGCCATATTGACCGTAAGAGGCCGTCTGAACGGGCGCACAACCAGCGCCATAAGCGCCGCCTGACGTTCCGTATCCGTTACTGTGACCGCCCAAACCGAGCCACGAGCAACCCGACAATAAAACCGCTGATAAAGCGCAAGCTGCAAGCCGCATATCGGCCTCCTTCTTTTTTGACCTAAATATTCTGTGTCTCAACTTAGAACAGAATATGTTTAAAAAACCGTTACCAAACCGGAAACAAAACCTTAACGATTCCAAGGCTTTGCTTGGTTAACGCCACCAAAACTCTGACGAGTCCTAAAAATTGATCGATCCCCGCAAAGTCACGGGAATTGAAATATTCGTTTCACCATTTCGTCCGCTAATTATTTCACCGGCGGCATTCGTAAAATCGACACTCTCTCGGGCGGCCTGAACTTTAAGTCCGGTTTCTGCTGCGAGAGCAAATCCTGGTGTAAGTTGCCATTCCGCACCTACATTGACCTGTCCCTGCGGTAGCCATTGTGAATCATAGAGACGGGTAGACGTGCCGGCCGTCGGGACGTGAAATGTTGTCTCGGGTTCGCCTTCAAAGGCGCGGTCATAAAATGTCTGTGTTTGCGTAGTTGTCGTAGATGTCACATCGACCGCATTTACATGCGAAAGCCCAACAGATGCACCGACGAACGGTGTAACGGTGCGAAAGCCTTCCGACTTCACAAGCGGGTTCAAATAGCGACGTGCGCCGACTTCCAAATCATATTGCTCGACATCTGAGAAATTCATTGAAAATTCTGCGATTCTTTGATTCGGTTCAAAAGAAACGGACCTAGTGGTACCCAGCAGGGCAAGATCACCGTCAAAGGTCTGAACTGTTCTATCTCTGTAAAGTGTCGCATCAACTGTTGAAACAGTAAGGCTCTGACCGTCAGCAGATGTATATCCGCCATTTGCAAAGACCGTCGTTTTATCATTCACAATATACTCGAGACCGCCTTTGATATTTATGGGTATTGACCAAGCGTCCTCAAATAAGACATTTGACGTTTTCGAACTCTCAGAATCAAAGTCATTAAAATGTTCGCCCAGGGCGACGTCGACATTGTCTATTGAGTCATTGGCCGTATAAATATCGGTGACGACTTCACCATCGGAAGGGGTTCCCTCCGTTCGCCTTACAACAAAGCCCTGAGGATTGTAGCCGTCCAGCAAATTCAAGTCATCGCGCACGCCAAAATCAAGGAGCGTTCCGCTGATACTTGGATCAGCCCCTACCGAAATTGACCCGCGTAATTTTGGCTTACGTTTTTTCGGACCAGTCGTATGATAAGCCATGGCCGGAGTTTGTCCAACCGCGCTGCCATAGCCGCCGTTCGTATATTGAGGCTGACCAAATTGTGGCTGCTGCGGGAACCCGCCTTGCGCGCCATATCCGGCTGTGCCGATTGTGACTTGTTCGGGACGGCATCCGCGCGGAATAGGATGACGAGGCGTCGCGATTTGACAGTTTTGACCGCCCATTTTCTGAGCCGCGTGGCCATATTGACCGTGATGCGCTGATTTTTGCTTCGCATATGGATTGCTATATCCCGAAGGTTGACCGCCAATGAATGAACAGCCTGACAATAGAACGGCCGACAATGTTGCCGACAAAGTTGCTGATATCAGACGCATATCGTCCCCCGAATTCGAAGATGAGAGACACGTGTCTTCCCATCATGGTTAACGTTGGGAATGAAGGAACTTGCTTAACAAGGGGTTTAGGCGCGGCATTTTCCTGAAAAGAGTTGTCAGCTTGGGGCGTTAATCCCATGAAAACCCATTAAAAAAGAGGTTTCACGGCTTCTGGCGGGCGGCCAATGATCGCTTTTTTTCCATTGGTGACAACCGGACGTTCAATCAGAATCGGGTGATCCGCCATAGCTTTGATCAGTTTTTGAGCAGATGAAATCGATTTCAACCCTAGATTTTTATATATCGCCTCACCTTGCCGCATCAGCAAACGCGGATCATCAAAACCCAATTGATCGAGAATGGATGTGATCTCAGCCTGATTCGGGGCGTCATCCAGATATTTGCGAATCGTGACCTCAATATTTGCAGCCTCGACGAGCGCCAAAGTCTCGCGGGATTTGCGGCAACGCGGATTGTGCCAGATTGTGAGCATGGTGTGCCTCGCTTTACGTCGGTTATAGGGCGGATATTGCTTTCGCACAGACTTATCGCCAAAGGAGAGCGGTGACCACGTCTATTCCCAAAGCCCTTATCCTCAGCTCCACCGTCGCAAGCTCCCGCGTGGGCGCGAGCGCCGCCAGTTTTTGCCTGCAAAGATTAGGTGTGGAAACTGTTGTTCTGCCGACGACGCTGATGGGGCGTCATCCGGGATGGGGCCTGCCGGGCGGCGGCGCGGTTGACGCCGCGCTATTACGGGACGTCTGGCAAGGCGTCGCGGCACAAAACATCAAATTTGACGCGGTTCTGACCGGATATATGGGCGATGCGGCGCATATTGATTTGGGGGTCGACATTATAGACCATGTCAAATCCCGAAATCCGAAGGCGTTAATCGCAGTGGACCCTGTGATGGGAGACCATGGGCAGCTTTATATTCCTTCGAGCCGAGCCGCCGCTATTATTGAGCACCTGATTCCAAAAGCAGACTTCATTACACCGAACATGTGGGAGCTCGGCTATATAAAGCCGCGCGCTAAAACTTTACCTGACCTACTGATTACATCTGCGCCGGACGGTGAGAACATCGGAGCCGTCTGGGAAAGCCGCGCCAAATCCTCGGGGGAACGCTGGCAGGTCAGCCACGCCAGATTCGAGTCTGTCCCACATGGCGGAGGCGACAGCTTGGCAGCGCTGTTTTTGGGCCGGCTTTTGCTTGGCGAAACCCATGCCAACGCCCTCGCGAAGTCAGTGGCGAGTGTTTTTGAACTCATGCGGGCAGCGGATGCCCTAGATGCCGGTGAATTGCCGCTCGTCAGAATGCAGGCCTTTATAAATGACGCGATTGCGTTAAAGATACACGCATGAGTGATTTTCCTATATCTGGCAACCTATCCGTGCATTTTGACGATTTACGGTCCGTCATTGCTAATAATGTCGCTGAACATGACGAATTGGGATTCCAATTCTGCGTCATGCAGCGTGGCGAGACGTTAATTGACATTTGCGCAGGCTATACAAGCCGCCGCCGCACGGAGGAGGTTGCGGCAGATACGCTATTCGCTGTCTTTTCCTCCGGCAAAGCGGCCGCTGCCCTCGTTATCGCCTGGCTCGTTGAAAAAGACCGCATTGGTTATGATCAACGCGTTGAGACGATCTGGCCGGAATTTGCGCAAGCCGGGAAAGAAGATCTGACCATTGGCGAGATCATGAGCCATCAGGCGGGCTTATCCGGTATCACCAATCCCGATTGGACGCCCGAAGACTGGTATGATTGGGACAAGACAATCGCACAATTGGAACAACAGGTTCCAATTTTTAAACCCGGCAGTGCATCCGGCTATCATCCCGTGACCTATGGCTTCCTTGCGGGGGAGATTGCAAAACGGGCAGATAAACAACAGCGTAGCTTGGGCCGGATTATGCGCGAAGAGCTATGCCAAGCCGGGGCCTCGGATGTTTGGATCGGCTTGCCGCCTTCTGAACATGCGCGCTGTGCGGAGATGCAAAAACCAAAAGCCCTCGCCGATATGGGCGAGATCACAGAGGCGACCCGCTGGGCGTTTCTGAAAAAAGGGTCTGCCCCCGGCGGCAGAAGCGTCGCCGCGTGGCGCGAGGCAGAATTTGCGGGGTCAAATTGTCATGCAACGGCGCGCGGCTTAGCCGCCCTGATGCAGGCGGGTGTTGACGGCCGTATCAGCGATACTCCTTGCCTGTCCGAAGATACGCTGGCCGCATTTTCGAAATCCCGCGTCAAAGGTCAAAACCTTGTCTTACCGTTTGAGATAGATTTCGCCGCGGGCCTCATGCGCAATGACCCGAATTATTTCTACGGCCCCAATCCGGCAACGCTCGGACATAGCGGATGGGGCGGGTCATGCGTTTTTGCCGATCCGTTAACGGGATTGCACGGTGCCTATGTTATGAACCGTCAACGCAACAGCTTGCTGGGCGATGTCCGTCCGCGTGCGTTGATTGACACGGTATATGCAGCTCTATGAGTGAATTTATTGAAAAGCTCTGGGAGATCGGACCCGGATTGGTTGAAGGCACGCCTCATGCCCGCGAGCTTGGTATGAAATTCGTCGCTGTCGACAAAGGGCTCGCGACCTTATCCCTGCCCTATAATGTTGCGCTGATTGGCGACCCTCGCTCTCGTGTGATTTCGGGCGGGGCGGTAACAACGGTTTTAGACCAAGCTTGCGGTTTGGCCGCCATTGCCGGGTTTGACGGCTTTGCGCAACTCGCGACCCTTTCGCTGCGCATTGATTATCAACGCTCCGCTGCGCCGGGGAAAACCGTGATTGCCGAAGCCGTGTGTTACAAGACCACGCGCCACGTCGCCTTTATTCGCGCGACCGCACATGACGGCGACCCGGATGATCCGATCGCAACGGCGCAATCCGCCTTCATGCTGACGGGGCCGCTCTATAAAGTCGGTGAGGAAATGAAAACGCCCAGTAAAGATGGGGGCGCAAAGCCATGACCCAGCATTTAACCAATGATCTCATCAACTCCATTCCTTACGCGAAAACACTTGGCATAAAGGCTGAATATTCAGAAAATGGGTTATTGCTGATCCTCCCCTTTAGAAAGAGCAATATCGGCAATCCAACTTTGCCCGCCCTTCACGGCGGAGCGATTGGCGGGTTTATGGAAGTTTGCGCAATGGCGGAGCTTCGGCGGCGCGCGCCCGACTTGCCCTTTTCCAAAGCGATTGGTGTCAACATTGATTATGTCCGGCGCGGAAAACCCATTGAGACCTATGCCCGCGCGGATATTTTCAAAGAAGGCGCGCGTGTCGCCAATGTGCGCGTGCGGGCCTGGCAGGAAACCCCGGACAAACCCATCGCAGCGCTGAGCGGGCATTTCCTTTTGCCGAAGAAACCATGAGCGCTTTGAACATCTGTTCATTGGAGCGGTGGAATACGCTGTGCCGGCGGTTGGGAATTGCAGCGGATGGCGCGACCTATAATGAACTCATCGCGGCCCATGCACAAAAACATCGTGCCTATCATACGCTGGAGCATATTGCCGCCTGCCTGCATCATTTGGATACCGTCAGAGACACGCTGGATAAACCGGATGAGGTTGAGATGGCGCTTTGGTTTCATGATGCGATCTATGAGCCTTTCTCAAGCACGAATGAGGAAGATAGTGCCGAATGGGCGGCAGATTGGTTGCAAGATCGCGGCGCGGAAAAACCCGTTTTCACGCGGATTGCCGATCATATTTTAGCCACCAAAAGTCATGAGACACCCGCCAGCCTAGACGGGCAATTTATGCTGGATATTGACCTCTCCATTCTGGGCACACGGGCAGATATATATGACGAATTTGAGCTGAATATTCGGCGCGAATATAAACGCGTTCCGGGGTTTATTTTTCGCAAGAAACGCAAAGCGATTTTGGAAGGTTTCCTCGAACGAGACGCCATTTATGCGACTGATTATTTTCGAGAAAAATTAGAGACAACAGCCCGGATAAATCTAGTCCGCGCAGTATCGCAGCTTTAATCAGATCCTCTTAAAATCGGCTTTCAAAACTCCCCCGCAGGCGGTCTTTCGCGGCTTGCCCCAAAAGCAGATCATTTCCGCCCACGCCAAAAATTGCCACCACGTCAAACCATTCTCGGCCTATCCCTTGGTTGAGGAGGTCTTCGGCTGTCAGGCAATGCCGTCCGGCCTGAAGCGTTAGGTCAAAATCAATGGCTCCTATTCCGTGATAGGTCCGGTAGATGACTTCCGTGCAGACGAGGCGGTCCGTCGCGCGAAAATCAAATATGAAATCATATGGCTTGCCCGTATGACTGCGGCCGCGCGATAGGGCTTCGCTCATTTGCTCTGGCGTTAATTTCGGGCGGATGACCACAAAGGCGTCCACTTGCAGGGTGTCTTCGATTTGGCGCAATAACACGCCGTCCTTTTTCGCCTCTAATATATCGGCATCATCTGCGCCCAGCCAAAGCGCGGAATGTGGCCAAAAGCCAGGCAAGAAGACATTGCTCATGGCATCATCATGACGGGTTACAAAGACGTCGCCCGGCTCCAGATGCGTGCGAATGGTTTCGATAACTTGCGGGGACACCCGCTTGGGGGCTTGGGGTGGTTTTACGAATGGAATTTTTAGATCGGCGATATCTGAGCCGGTCATTTCAAAAATCGAGAATAAGATATTCTTCCAAGCCGATAATTGCCGCCGCTTTGTTGAGAATTTCACAAACCGATGATAACGGCGAATATGATCACCGCGCGAGGCAGTTGGAAGATTGAGCGTTGTTAAAATGCCGACAATTTCTGTCGGCGCAGCCTCCATGATCTCGGCTTTATGTTTATCAAAAACCTCGCAGGCGCGATAAAATCCATACATGCGAAAGGCCGATGTCAACTGACGGTAAATCCGCGTAAAACTCTTGCGTTGAAGACCATATCGCTGATCAGCTTCGTCCAGTTTACGCCAAATGATATCGCGCTTGCGGGCGAGATCGATCAAATATTCACCTGTCCTGACAATGATTTCAGCGGCACAAAAGGCGATAGAGAAATCGCGCAAATCTTGGAGGCTTGCGCTCTCAGGGTTTTTTTGAACCCGATGTGCCGCGCCCTGACTTGTCTGGATAATATCCCAAAGCGACACACGAATCGCGAGATAACGCGCATAGGTGTCTCTGAGCCGCTCATCCTCAACGGGATTGAAATATCCGCGAAGCTCTGCCGCCTTTCCATCTGACAGCAGCTGCGCCATCTCTTTGAGTGTTGGCAATGCGGCATAGGCGGCGCTGATCGTAGAGAGCGAGCTATCCTCGGGCGGTACCATAATCTTGGGGTTCGTCTTGATATGAGTGACTCTTTGGAGGGTTATAATGTGAGGGTCTGCCCCTCACGATTTGAGGCTAATCATTTACGGGATAAGACGTAACCTGTATCGTCCTAGAGGCGTTTGACCGTATATCCGCGCGCTTTTAGAATAGCCGGGACGCTGTCGTCGCCCACAAGATGGCCCGCACCGACGGCAATGAAATCTGTTCCGGCGCCCTTCATTTCTATTTCGATCTGGTCGGCCCATTTTTTATTTCGGCTGGTAAACACGATATCAAAAACAAGAGGTGTTTCAGTCTTCATGTCCTCTAGGAGGTCTTTTTCGAGATCTTCTACGTCGCCGACGGACCAATCATTGACGAGATCGCGAAGGACCTCAACGGTTTCATCCATTTCGCCCAGAGCCTCCCGAAGCATGTTCATCTGCGTGCCATCAGGCACTGAGGCGAGCATGTGAAGCTGGTCTTCGACCGTCTCTAAAGCCCGAATTTTTTTTGCTTCGACGAGGGGTAACAACTGTTTTTCAACACCAGACTCTGGATCAAAACCGGTTTCGATAAGCGCGCCCATACCCACGAGTGTCGTCACCATCCAAGGCCGCATCTCATCCGCGATGACGAGAGGTATGCCCAGAGGCTCAAGGGCGGTCTTTAGCTTCGCGATTTCATCTTTGGTGAGATCGGCCGTGACGGATGTCCCTGGCGCGACACCCATCTGCATCATTTTGGCCTGTAAGGCGGGGTCTTTCTCTGATCCGGGCAAGATTTCAAACCAAACCTCATCGGCGTCTGACAATCTGCGGAGCATGGCCTCGGACTTCCACTCCAATTCAGGCGGGAGGATATGGACAGTGGGATATAGCGTAATCTCGGAGTCGGCGTCACTGACAACCCACATCGGGGGCGCAGCAGCTTGCTCGGAATTGGCAACGGCGTCGCTAGCGAGCAGAGCGTAGAGAGGGACTAACGCGAGAGTGCGCAGGTAGCGGGTCATAGGCTTGGGTCCGTAAATGGGTTCAATGTCGAGGCTAACAGGCTTTTTCTATATGAAAAGATAAGGATTATTCACTTTGGGAGCGCTGATGAAATTTTCGATTTTGGGCGAAAGACAGGGCTTAGTAACAAACCGCCGGTTCTACGACGCTGGCTGGGGCGAAGTGGAACCACTTTCTGAACCAAGCCGGGTGCAGGGTTTCTGAAATCTCCTGACTGAGTTTCTCGGCGGTCATATTTTCATAGGTGACGCCATTTCGCGTGTAACTTAGCATAGCATCGGGGTTATCGGCGAGATGCGCTAAGACATCATAATAGACCTTGCCTCTAAGCTCTGGGTTATAGGCCCGCAACGAACGGTCACCATGGGTGTCAGTGATCAATACGACGTCTTCTAGATATTCAAAGGGGCCGGGCGTGTTTTTCATGATGAGATGATTGCTGACGCCGGCCTCTAGTCGGAGGTTAGCAAACATATTCACGGTTTGCGCCGATTTCAGCCCCATATAGGGCATCCAGCAGTTGAAGAAAAAGAGGGTTGTCAGACATCCACCGATGACGCGAGCTGGCAGTTTATTATCGGGCCGGAGAAGAGGTTGGTTTGAAGACCCATGCCGGATAATGGCGAGGCAAAATGGCAGAATCAGAGGCAGGACCAAGATCGTGACTAAGGTATAGTTTCGGCTCGCCCCCGCCAGAACCAAGAGGAGGATCAACACAACCGCCAAGGCAAAATAGGCTGGGTTGGTCACCCGGGCCTTAATAGCGATCATCATCTTTGAGTTTTGGATTTTTAGAGCGCTCTCTTCATTGAGGAAAAGACAATGAAGGCTAATCGCGAGGGTCGTGAAAGAGATATACATCGCATAATTACTGAGGCCGAGAAGGAGATGAAATAATATTCCGCAAACGACAGCGATGTGGCGCGTGCGTTTTGAAAACAACATCAAGACAAGGCACCCTTCGACAATAAAGGTGCCGTAAATGGCGAGGTAATGCATCCAAGGCGTGTCTATGAGATTTAGCGGTGTGGGCATCTGACGCCAAAGTGTTACCGCGCAGCTGCTTTCCGGGTTCAAAAAGTCGGAGTTTATTTTGTGGAACACGCCAAAGAAATACATCACCAAAAGCGCACCCTGCCCGGCGAGTGTGAAATTTGAGAACACATCGGAAGGCTTCAGGTTTCTAATAAGGGCGTAGAAGAATGATATCCAATAGCCAAGGACGACAAAATTTCGGACGATCGTATGGTTAGAGGACACAGGGGCTTGGGCGATGGCACTTACCGTGCTGGCGAACATGAGAAACCACAGGAGGCGAGCGGATTGCGGGCGCAGGAACAAAACGATTGCGCTCAGCAGGATGAAAAACTGGTCAATACTGGGGGGGAACCGGCTATATTCCAGCATATAATTGAAGAAGTGGAACAGCGAGAAGAGCGCGAAAAGGGATCCGAAGATACTGGCGCGGGCTCTCGCGCCTTCATCATTACCCGTTAATTGTTCCCGCCCTAGAAAAAACAGCACCAGCCAACGCCCCGCCCGCAGGAGCGGATATAGAAAAAACGCGAGCCATTTGGTCGACATGATGGTTTTATTGATTTTGTTGAACAGGGTCGAAGGGGTGGAAAGCAGAGCGATGTTATGCATAGCATCTGCGCCGCCCACCCGGCGACCGTCAATGTCGAGCACCATGCCGTTGTCGACATTGAACCCTTGGGAGAGAAGCTCTGCCTTGGCTGCATCGGCTTCTCTTAAATCTACCAAGTCAACGGGACCGACAGTCTCGTTCAAGCGCAGGAAAGTGACGTAGCGGGCACAAATGGGACAGTCGCCGTCATAATATATAGATGCACTCATAACAGGCCCCTCCACCTCACGCGCGCCGCGGGCTGGTCGTTCAAAGAGCAAGGTAAAGACGTTTGGTGAAAATAGCCTAAACAGGTGCATAGGCAGGCCAGACCCGAAACCGCCCGGGCAAACAACCGAGTCAAATCTTTCGCAATCCAAAAACGCGAAATGCCCCGCTAATAGACCAACACTGGTATATCAACGGGGCATTTGGTTTAGATAAGGAGGAAAAATATATTTTGTATAAACCGGGCGGTGACCTACTCTCCCGTGCCTTAAGACAAAGTACCATCG
>CAZSKH010000016.1:0-17171 GCA_964607395.1 uncultured Algimonas sp. | reverse complement strand
GGCCGCGAGTAATGGCCTGCCGGGTCAAAGTTCTGACGCTCGCGCCGCACAAAAGCTGGGTCCAAATCGCAATAGCGAAGTCCCGTTTCGCCCATCACAGGCTCCAGCACCCAACTCCCGTCGGGGGCTGCGACACAAGACCCGCCATTCGCTGGCATCTCGCTGAGGCTGGCGCGAATATCGCCGGCGAAAGGCGTATCATCCCGCACGTCAGATGGCCGCATAATCGCCGAGACAGAGACGCAGTAGCTCCGGCCTTCTTTCGCAAGAACCGGCGTCAAATCACGCGTATTTCTATCACTCCCCGGCCAGCCCATGACATGCAAATCCTCGCCTTGACCGTAGAGCGCAGCCCGCGCTAGCGGCATCCAATTTTCCCAGCAATTCAAACCACCAACCGTGAAGGCGCCGAGACGGTGCGTCACAAGTCCGTGCCCATCACCCGGCGACCACACCAAGCGTTCTTCATATGTCGGCTGGAGCTTGCGGTGGATTGACTGCACAGTTCCGGTCTTGTCGATGTAGACATATGAGCAATAGAGCGAATGCCCCGTGCGGTTTCGCGGGCGTTCTATGAGCCCGAGATAACACGCCATATTAGCGGCTTTCAACGCAGCGCAAACACCGTCCAAATGACCGTCTTCTATGGTGACAGCTTGATCGGAATAATGCGCGAAGATGGTTTTTTGTTTGTCACTATTGAAATTCGCGCCGCCCGTGCCGTCGAGCCAAAAGGGGTAACCGGGCACAAAGCTCTCAGAGAATACAATGAGATCGGCAGCCTCTTTGGAGGCCGTCTCTATGGTCTTGATAACTTGTTTTAACCCCGCATCGCGCGAGAGCCAAATGGGGGCGAGTTGCGGCAGGGCGAGTTTAAGAATGTCTGTCATGATTGGAGCTTAGCCTGTACGGGCCTGCGACCCCAAGCAGAAACTCATCATCTTTTTGTGTCACGATTCACCCATTTTCGTGTAAGGATTTACCCAAGGGGTTTTCGCAAGGTTTGGGGTGTTTTTCGCGGCACGCGCTCTAACTCTCCGTCCACTTCCATATTAAGTTTAACGGTGGTGACGTGCCAGCCGAGCGAGCCCAATTTGGCGAGTTGGTTAGAAGTCAGGTGATCTTTGACCTGTTCCGCCAAATTTTTAAAGGCGACTTGACCCCCTTCGCTCTCGCCCAAGACATCCAAAATCGCGCGGCGCACGCACTCATATTTCCACTGCGGAATTCGCGTCGCGTTGTCCCGACCTTTTGTCGGTGTATAGCAAGCGATTTTATCATCTTCTGTGTTATTTGCTGTCATACCCTCCCCCCAAATTACGATGGATATACACACTCTGCTGAAATTTCTCAAATCCGCTTTGCGAAAACACATTTTGGCTGTTAGGGCGGAGCATGCGTTTTCGTCATTTACTCCAAATTTGTGTCTCACTCATCGTTGCGATTGGGCTGGGTAGCTGCTCAGGCGAGCTCCCTGTTGAAAAGGCCATCATCGGGACTTGGGTGCAAGACACACCCATTTCGATGACCTCCGGCGGATTGCAGACAACCACGGCGGATACGGTTTTAAAGTTAAACAAAAACGGCGAGGTTCACCTAACTCGCAATTTAGACGTTGCCGGACAAGATCTCCCTGCTGACGGCGTAAAACTAACCATCGAATTGCGCGGCCAATGGGAAATCATTGAGGGTCAATTAAAACAAACCCAAGATACCGCGTTGATCATGCCGCGCACATCTGACGAAACCGCGAAGGACTGGGCTGCGACATTGCAAGCCCAAGCCGATCAAAGTCCGCCCAGTGTAAAAGACATCATCGCTGCCGACAGAAATCAATTGATCCTTCAGGATTTGGAAACCGGCACGACAGACGTTTACCGGAGGAAATAGTGTGGGGTTTTACGAGAAACACATCCTTCCTTTTTGTTTGGACAAGGCGTGTAGTATTGGCCCGATTGAAAAACAGCGGGCAAAAGTTATCCCACATGCCAGAGGCCGCGTCTTGGAAATCGGGATCGGATCAGGTCTGAACCTTCCCCATTACGACCCCGCAAAGGTCAGCGCCGTTATCGGCGTTGATCCCGACGAACATATATGGGCGCGCAGTAAAGCCCGCCGCGACGCCGCAGATTTTGAGATTGAACGCATCGGATTATCCGGAGAGGATATCCCCATGGAAAGTGATAGTGCAGATACAATCGTCGTCACCTATAGCCTTTGCACCATCCCAGACCCCGTGAAAGCCCTACGAGAAATGCGGCGAATTCTGAAACCCGGCGGTGAGATCTTGTTCAGTGAACATGGCCGCGCACCGGACAGGGGCGTTGCAAAATGGCAAAATCGGATTGATCCGATCTGGTCGAAACTTGCAGGCGGGTGTCACAGCGGGCGAGATATTCCAGACCTCTTTGCCCAAGCGGAGCTGGAGACGACCGAGCTGCATCAACAATATATCCCCGGCCCTAAGGTCTTATCGTATCATTATTGGGGCCGCGCGCATTAAAGCCCTTGTTTTTCCCTTTGTCGTCGCCACTCAGACGGGGTCATATCAAACCACCGCCGAAAGGCGCGGTTCATCGCCGCTTGGTCATTATAGGCGAGCGACATGGCAATTTGAGTTAGGTTCTGACCAGCCTCATATTTTTCGATAAACACAGATCGGCGGATCCTGTCCAGACGCGGGCGTATACCTTCGCCGCTTTCAGCCAGCTGAGTGCGCAAGGCGGACCAACTTAATCCCATTCTCTGGGCGACAATATGTGACGAGACCTTTCCCGACTCTATGGCCCCTCTTATCGCCGCATCGACGGCTGTCTCAAAAGCTTTGAGAGCCATTTGCTGCCCCAATATTCCATCTAACTTTATCTGCGCCCGCGCCAATCGTTCCGGATCATGGGTTATGATATCTTGGAACATCGCGCTTTCTGAAAACTCCAAACAGGTATGCGGCGAGTCAAATTGAATATTGGATTGAAAAATCTCCTGATGAACCTTGATGTTTTTCGGACGGGGATAGGGGAGACGCGTCGATAAAATATTTTCCCCCGACCCCCAAGTCAGCCAACGATATGTGGTTACATAAGACGCCATAATAATATCTGTAATTGGACGATGTCTTTCCGTGTCAGCGTAATAAGGCCGGAAGCACATGTGATGCCCGCCGGACGGATCTTGCATATATTCCACACGGCCGGCATCGATGGCGACTTTCTGATAGCGATCATTCATCAGAATGACTTCTCTCAAATCTTTACAGGAGCCATAGAGATTCCCCGTTTGCCCAAATGTGCCCACTCTGAATTTATGACCCAGATATAGGGCAATATTTGGCTCTGCTGTAAAATCAGCAGCAGCATTTATAACGTCAATAAAGGAGTCGATATCCAGCCTATCCAAAGACCAACGCAAGCTGGATTCATCGAGCCCCAAGAATGCCAAGGCCCGGGATTTAGGAAATCCGAGCATATCCAAAATAATGAGATTGGCGTCCAAGTAACCATATGACAGCGTCATTTCCATGCGGGTTACCGCCAATAATTTGCACGGCGTCTGGAAATTCCGCCCGTTATCATATGGGTATTTGTCATTTCTTCACCCCAAATTTGTCTTAATGACCTTAGCCATATTATCAAAAAAGACAAATTTTAATATGCATCAGGACAAGTATTTTAAAATGGCTCAGCCTATACGACAATCGTGGGGCAACCACCCGACTTGCCGCTATTAAAGCTTGGGCGTTTCATAACTCTGATTGCTAGCGAGGCGAGGCCCACTCTTCCAAGATCCTGCTGCGGGGGCGCAAGCAGGATCTTGGTTTGAGAGGCATGATCTCAAAAACCCGATCCCCCACAGGTGCTTTGATATTGGTCTATTGCGATTTTATTTTTGGTAGGTCTTCATAGTTTCCGGGGCGCTTTTGCTTTCCGGACATCATGGCTTCCATCATCTCCGCCGGGATCAACATCGACATATTCCAAACCGCGATATTGTCCAATGCGTCCGCTGTACTGTGATCGCGGGAGTAGGTGATGGCACGTTTGCAGCCATAAACTGCGAGGGGCGGTTTGGAGGCGATCTCTTTCGCGGTTTTCATCACGGCGGCCAGCATGGTCTCTTGATCCGCATAGACCTCATTATAAAGGCCTCGCGCTTTGCACTCTGCCGCGCCCATTTTGCGGCCTGTATAGGCGAGCTCTCGCACCACGCCTTCAGGCATATGATTTAATATGCGCGGGAAGGTTCCGACATCTGCGGTCATGCCGACATTAATTTCATAGATCGTGATAAAGCTGTCTTCCGTGCCATAGCGCATATCGCAAGCCGTCATGAGATCAACGCCGCCGCCATAACATCCGCCCTGTATCGCGACCAATACCGGAATACGGCAAGTTTCTAATGAGGACAGCGAGGCCTGTAAACGCTGCACATTTGTATAAAACTGCGCGCCATATTGCGGATGGTTTTTATCCTGCGTTCCGCCGATATCATTTTGGAACATGCCGATATCTATGCCGGCGCAAAATACGGGACCCGTTGAGGATAAAACAATAACCCGGGCTTTGGCGTTTTCATCAATATCCCGCACAATTTCTGGGAGCTCCGTCCAAAATTCTGCGATCATGGCATTTCGCTTTTCAGGACGGTTCATGACGATATGCGCCACGCCGTCATCAATTTTCACATCAAAACATGTGTAAGACATAAGAGTCTCCTAAAGCGTAAAGAGATAACCTTTTGACGGACCACTTTGCCCGTTCAAAAGATCTTTGTAATTTGTGAGCACCGCTTCCATGCCAGTTTGCTTTTCAATGCTCAGCCAGTCTTTGGCGGAGTCTAAAAATGGCATCCAACGTGCACCGAGATTTTCGGCAAAGCCCGCTTGTCCCCAATCCGCGACCCGTTGTTTCGCCCGGTCCGGCGCAAAGAAAAACGCGGTCGGCGTCGCTGTACGTTTCGGCGGAGCCTTGGCGGCTTCCTGCCAATGGGAAATTCCGACCCGGCAGATATAAGTCAGGTTTTCTTCGAAATGATCTTCGAGTGTTCGAATAACGCCCATATTACCCGACATATCGACAACGACGGTCTTAATATCCGGGTTCATATCTGTGATGGAGTCATAAGAGAAAACATCATTGTAAAATTCAGTTCCTTCAACGAAGGCTTTATTGCCCTCAGAGGTGAGTCCCACGACCGGCAGGCCGCCACGCGCTTTCAAACAATAGGCCGTGCCAAGCGCCGTCTTGGACGAGGCCGAGAGCAGCAAGACCTGCTCCGCGCCAAAATTATTCTCATCCGCCAGAAAATCATCAATCAAAAAGCTCGTGGTAAAGAGCGGGCGCAAAACCGGTTGCAGATCTTTATGCGCGCCGTAGCTGGGGTCGGCCGCTGTGAAGCTGTAACCACTATAAAGACTGTGCAACCCTGAGCGATGTTCGGCAATATCCATAAACCCATGTTTAGTCAGCTTCCCGGGCTGCATATCCATAGATTTCGCAATGGGGAAAAATCCATAAAGATCAGTCCCGACCTCTATGCCTGGAAAACGCGATTCTCGCACGACCCCATATCCCCAAACGGGCATACGGCCCTGTCCTTTGTCTTTCGTCAGCTCATAAGCTGCCGGGTTAAACACAGACCAATATCCAATCTGATCACCTGTCACCATATAGGTCACATTATTCGCAGTCAGGGCAAAAGGTCCGATGTCGACTCGGATTTGACCCTCGGGCAGCTCGCCCTCATCATAATTAACAATGGCGACATCGCTGAAATCGGTTTTATTTACGAGAAGGGTTTGCATGTGATGTCCTTATCAAAATCTATCTAAAAGATGGGACCGTCATCGCAAGCGATGAGGAGCTGGCCGGCCAGCCCGGCTTTTCTGTGCTTATGTATCTTGCGGTAGCTTTCCGAACTGACCGTCGCAAACATGGTTTTAGCGTCGGGATAGCGGAAAATCGCGACCGCGTCCCATTCGCCCTCACCTTGCCCGATGAGCCAGCTGCCCATTTTTCCGCCATAGACAGAATGCGCGCCGTCTATGTTCAGTGAGGCAACCAATTTACTAAATGCTTCCCCGTAGCGGGCATAGGCCTCCGCGCCGGAAACATCTTCGCCGTCTTTATATGTCGCCCGCTCTTTGAATTTCAGTAAGTTCAGCATAAACACAGGCTCGCCATCAGGATGATTGGCGAGAAAGGCTTTGACCTGCTCTGGTAGGGGATCGATTGCGATTTCGCTCATGGGATTAGTCCAAATAGCCGGGATTTTGAATGATGTTGGATTTAGATTTTTCTAGCCAATCCTGCGGCACAAAGAAATCCGCCACTAACGGTCCGTCATATCCCGCGTGTTGATATTGGGCGAAATCTGTCACGCCAGACTCGGCCAGAATAAATTCGTCAATCACGAACTGACCTGTGAAGGCCTTATCTTTCGTCAGAACCAGATAGGCCGCGTCTGACATGATGTCGGGTATGCGGCTCATCTTGGCCATAGAGTCGCCGCCTAGAACATTTCGCACAGCTGCCGTATCAATGGAGGTCATGGGCCAGAGCGAGTTGACAGCCACCTTGCCTTCAAATTCGGCGGCCATGCCCAAAGTACACATCGACATACCATATTTCGCCATGGTGTAAGCTGTGTGATTTTTAAACCATTTCGGGTTCATATCCAGCGGCGGCGCAATGTTTAGAATATGCGGATTATCACTTTTCAGGAGGTGTGGTAGGCAGGTCTGGCTAACCAAAAAAGTTCCGCGCGCGTTTACGCCGTTCATCAAATCATAGCGCTTCATCGGCGTGGCCAGTGTCGGGGTCAGGGCAATCGCGGACGCATTATTAATACAAATATCAATTCCGCCAAATCGCTCTACGGCCTGATAAACGGCGCGTTTGACGGTCTCCTCATCGCGGATATCGCAAACCACGCCAAGCGCTTTTCCGCCCGCCGCCTCTATTTCTGCCGCCGCTGTATGGATGGTGCCTTCAAGTTTTGGATGGGGTTTATCCGTTTTGGCCGCGATGACGACATTAGCTCCGTCCCTCGCGCAGCGTTTGGCCATAGCAAGTCCAATCCCGCGCGATCCCCCAGACATAAATATTGTTTTACCGCTTAAGCTCACATCTTTCTCCACTTCGGACTGTTTTGGGCGAAAGGCAGGCTTAGGGCCAAGGCCGCCCTATCACAAGCCACGCAAATGCACGCCCCGCTGTGCGCGCATGCATAGGCCATCATGTAACCTAGGGCGAATTTATACTTAGCCAGGGGTTAAGGCGCGACTCACCGGATATTAAACTTAACCGCGTAAACCCTTCGAAAAATTAGGTTGAATAATACGGGAAAATCTCATGCGCTTCACAACAAAATTACTACCAGTCATTCTTTTGGGATCGGCCTTGGGCGGGTGCTCTATGGCAGGCACAGGCGATTATTTTGCCGATCAATATGCACCGATGCAGCAAGCGGCTATGCCGCATTATTGGGGCGAGACCGGCGGTTGTCAGCCCAGCGCGTGTGAAGTGTCTTATCCGACTGCGCAGCAGCATATTCCGACATACTCTTACGGCGGTCATGCCGCCGCCGCACAACCTTGCGGCGGACCCGCTATCGCGCCTGCGCCTGCATTTGATCCTTGCGGGGCACCTGCGCCACATGCCTATGGTCAATCCGCACAGGTCTATCAGGGCCACCCTGGATATCAGGGCCACCCTGGATATCAGGGACAGCCTCAATACGGCTATGCCCCTTCCTATCACACCTCTCACGGCGGTTCCTCGAGAGGTCTCCGCCAGGCCTATACTTATGGCTCACTGGGCGCGACTCTGTATGATGTCGATAGCGAGCTTTTCGGCGTTCAAACCCGTCTCGGCTGGCAGTCAAAGAGCTTCTTCGGCGCGGAAGTCGAAGGCTCATTCGGACTAAGTGATGACGACGCTACAGTCGTCGTCGGCGGCGTCCCGCTGTTGGCGGAAACCGGTGTCGACACGCAAATCGCTGGATTTGGTGTTGCGCGGTTCCCTGTCTCTGACCGGTTGAATGTTCTGGGACGTGTGGGCTACCACAAAACTGACTTTAGCGGCGCAGTTACAGACGGTGTAACGCCGACGGATTTGGATTTCTCGACAGACGGCATCGCCTATGGGGCTGGGGTGGAATATGCGGTTGGCCAGAGAACATCCGTCCGCGCCGACTATACACGGTATGATTTTGACGGCGCGGAAGCTGATGCCGTTTCATTGGCCATCGCCCGCAAGTTCTAAGACTTAAAGCGCTTGGCTTTTAGTCAGGCGCTTCATTTTCCTGCTGCGCCCAGAGATGGGCGTAGAGACCTTCGGTGCGCATGAGATCGTCATGCGTGCCGCGTTCGCGAATTCTGCCGTCTTCCAAAACTAAGATCTGATCCGCGCCAATAATCGTTGATAGCCGATGGGCAATAACCAAGGTTGTGCGGTTCGTGGCAATGCGGTCCAAAGCGGTTTGGATATCGCGTTCTGTTGCACTGTCGAGCGCCGACGTCGCTTCATCCAAAATAAGGATAGCTGGGTTTTTCAACAGGGTGCGCGCAATCGCAACTCGCTGTTTTTCGCCGCCCGAGAGTTTGAGGCCGCGTTCCCCGACAACCGTGTCATAGCCGGCCGGAAGGCCTTCAATAAAATCATGCACCTGTGCGTCTTTGGCCGCCTGTTCAATTTCGGCTTGGCTCGCACCGGGTTTCGCATAGCCGATATTATACCCAATCGTGTCATTAAACAGGACCGTATCCTGAGGGACAATGCCCAGCGCTCGGCGCACACTGGATTGGGTGAAGTCTTTTAAATCTCGCCCATCAATCCAAACCGTGCCGGAGGCAATGTCATAAAAGCGAAACAAGATGCGCGAGAGCGTGGACTTCCCTGCTCCGGTCGGGCCGACTATCGCAACCGTTTGTCCGGGTTCGATCGTGAAATTGATACCCTTTAAAATTTCGCGGTCTGGATCATAATGGAAATGCACATCTTCAAACTCCACCCGCCCCGTAACAGCCCCAATATCTTTTGCATCGACCCTATCTTCAATCTCCGGGCGGCGGTCCATCAGCGTGAACATATTCTCCAAATCCGTCAGGGCTTGTTTAATCTCGCGGTATGCAAAGCCGAGAATATTAAGCGGGCGGTAGAGCTGCATCATGACCAAGGTCACCGCCGTTATGTCACCAATGGACAAGTCGCCTGAGTTAAGAATACCGTTCGCGGCCAGAAGGACGACGGCAATCAAGCCTAAATTCATCAGGAAACTCTGCCCGATATTCACTGTTGAAAGCGAGGTGCGGGACCGGATGGCCGCTTTCATATAACCCGCCATCGCGCCGTCATAGCGCGTGGTTTCGAAGTCTTCCGCACTAAAATATTTGACAGTCTCGTAATTCAGCAAGCTATCCACGGCCTTGGCAGCAGCTTCATTGTCTTGGCGGTTCATGTCTCGGCGGAATTTTAAACGCCATTCCGTCGTGATAACGGTGAAGGCGACATAGGTCACAACGATGACAACAGCAACCAGCGAGAAGCTCCAGCTAAAAGCGACAGCAAAGGCGACAGCTACAATCGCTAGCTCTAGAAATGTCGGGCCAATATTGAACAGCAAGAACCGGAAGAGAAAATCAATAGATTTGACCCCGCGTTCAATAATGCGCGTCAGTTTTCCGGTTCGTTTTTCCAAATGATAACGCAGAGAGAGGCGGTGCATATGAGCAAACACCGATGTTGCCACAGACCTCTGCGCTGACTGAGCAACAGGCGCAAAGATATATTCACGGCCTTCCGAAAACATAACAGACAGCAAACGCAAACCACCATAGCCGAGAACCAGCGCGAATATCAGCAATGAGATTTGCTGCGGAACTGTCGCAGACGCCAATTCGATTTGATCAATCGCGCGGCCTAAGAAAAAAGGCGACCCGACAATCACGAATTTGCTGATGATGGTCAGAAGAATGGCCAAGATAGACCGAATTTTAAACCCGATATTCCCTTTGGGCCAAAGATAAGGTTTCAGCCGCCCCAAACCCAAAAGCTGTTGGAATATCCCCCGCTCAAGCGCGTCGTCTTTTTCATCTCTGTCTTTGGATGGTCTCACGGGTGGAGATGTGGCGGCTGTAAACCCGATGTCAACCATGGTGTGGTAATTGGAGGCGAGAATAAGATGGAAAGCTGAGCAGAACCTTGACCCAATTGGACAAACATCAAGTCGACAAACATATCGTCCCCACCCTCTCGCGAGGCGAGGATAGACGTGACATGAAACGTCCGGGAGAGACCGATTGGCGCGTGAACCCCCGCAGCTATGACTTTGTCGGCGCGACATTTGACCCGCTAACGCCTATGCAAACGCTCGCACGGGCGAAATGGATGACGGTCGATCACGGGTTTCGATTCATTGTCACGCCGAATGTGGATCACCTCGTCCGGGTCGCGAAAGAGCCTGAGGTTTTCAACCCGCTCTACGAAGCGAGTTGGCTGTCGGTCTGCGACTCCCGCATTTTGGAAATCTTGGCTAAATTTTCGGGCGTGCCATTGAAGGCCGTCCCAGGATCGGACCTGACCCAACAATTATTCGACAATGTCATTACAGCGGATGATAGCATCACAGTCATCGGCGCTGACACGGAAATTATTGAAACCGTCAAACGAATTTACGCGCTTCATAATGTCAACCATTACGAGCCGCCTTTTGGATTGCGTCATAAGCCTGATGAGGTTGCCAAGACGGCTGAATTTATTGCGGCCAACCCAGCGCGCTACGTCTTTATTTGCGTGGGTAGCCCGCAGCAGGAAATGATCGCCAAGGCCTGTCTGGATCGCGGCGATTGTGTTGGCTTAGGTCTGTGTGTGGGCGCCTCACTCGACTTTCTGTCAGGCCGCACGAAACGCGCGCCGAAATGGATGCAAAATATCCGTATGGAATGGTTATTCCGATTGGCCAGCGAGCCCAAGCGCCTTTGGAAACGTTACCTGATCGAAGGTCCAAAGATTTTCTGGCTTTGGGCGAAATGGTCAATGAAACGCGGATAAGGCCTCTTGCGCCTAGTGCTGATCCGCTCCACATAGCGGTTGACGGTTGCTGCGGGTTGCGTGTTTGGCACTAATCCACCGGGCCTTACTATTCCTTAGGGAGCTGGCTCTGTTCGGACCGTGGTTCGTTTAATTCCGGCGCCCACCTCAAACTGAGGTCACGAGGATTTCACTGCCTTCACGGACATCGTGGTGACCGTCACAAATAAAGTTGTCATCCCGGTCCAGGAGCGAAGCGACGCCGAACCGGGAGCTATCTGAATTCAGGGGTCTTCTCTGGCGAGCAAACTGAGTTATCAGAGGCGGCTAAACGCCCGCAAAACGGCATCTAATACGCGCGGTGGGGACGACGCCTTCTCTTTTACCGGCATAGATATCGGGGCCATAAACCCAATAGAATTTGTCTTTATTCACGAATACCATATGCCAGATTTGCGGCTCGCCATTTTTCATAAGCCGCTGCTCATCATCATATTGCAGGCTGATCGACCTCTTCCGAACTTTAAGTATTGGCCCCGTGGCAACAAAATCCCCTTCGCCGGTATGCACAGCGCGGTAGATCAGATTATCGCGATCCGCCGTAATTTTCACGGGAGAGGTTCGGCAACCGCGAAACTCATCCAACGCCTTTGCATCAAGGCCTTCTGGGACATTCTCAACGTCTATGCCCCAAGAGCCAGTCGCCCAATCCAAAGCATCTGTGGCCAAAGCCGTCGACGGTATGATTGTCAGAACGATTGCGAATGCCCATGATTTCATCTCGGGTACCTTTTTTATATTAGCGGGCCTTGAAACTCCGCTGCGTCAAGCTTCAGTCTTGAACAACGGTTACGATTGAAAATAGGCCGTGCATATCTGGAAAATAAAGATTGCCACGGTGATCGGAGGTTTTCCAATCCGTGCGGCATGACCCCGGAAGGTGCGGCGTTTTGAATGTCACGGAAATGTCAATGGTTTCTCCGGGATGGGTCTCTGGAATAGGCACCATCGCGGGGGATGAACAAATGAGACCCGACAACGGAGTCATTCTTTTCAGATATCGGTCTTTCCAAACAACATTTCCAACGTTTTTAACGCGCCACGTTTTTACGAAAGTTGTGTTCACCGGAACGGATGTCCCGTCCGGTATTGTGACATCTTTAATAAAGAGCGTTTTATCTGCCGGAACAACGACACTCGCCTCTAAGGGTGAGACATCCGTCCTTTTCGCAAGCTGTGTCGTCAAAACGGCTGCGGCTACAAGAAACACGCCGACGCCGGAAAACAGAAGACCCTTATTATTTTTTGGCGTTGGCCTCTCATTTGGCAATGTCTCCGAAAGGGTCTGCGTATTTTCTGGTATTTGTTCGGATCGTGAATTTTGAAACAGCTTATCAAATTGCCCAATATCAATCTCAAGCGAGTCTGCAATCCGCGCCTTTGTCTCTTCGCTCGGCGCCTCTTGGCCCCGAATAATACGATAGAACTGGCTCTTACTGACGCCGCTCTCCCAAATGATCGTCTTTGAAAAAACGCCTCTGCGTTTCTTTGCCGCGTTCAACGCATCATTTAGATTTTTTGCCATTGATATTACCTAAACGCGAAAGTGGTAGAGCCGATATTGTGAACCTATGGGACACTTTTTTCAATCCCTGGGACATAAAACAATTTGATTCAAATGCAGGTGCAACTCTAGTTATCTGGCGACCGGATCGTCGGATCGCCTTCGAGCCAAGACGGGGCGCTCACCCACCTTTCGCTAGGTCGAAAGGTGGGTGCCTAACTCTTTGTATCAAATCGCGTTCATCCCCTGAAATTTCCCACCGTCTGACATCCGGTCATCTAATATAAATAGATAGATAGGCAGCGGGCCGCCAATGACGTGAGTTAAATCAACCAAACTCTTGCTACCATGGGGCGGAAGGATGCGGTTTTTGCTTGCGGCGATGCGTCTGCACGGCAAGAGGTAGCGAAGCTGCCGACGGATGCGCATCATGCAAAGCGCGACGGCATTTTGACGGAAATTGGACTCAAGGCCCCCTATGAAACTCGCTTTTTTTGGAGATGTCGTCGGCCGCTCAGGGCGGGAGGCTGTAAAACAGCATTTACCCGGATTAAAGCGGCATCTGGCCATCGACGCCGTTGTCATTAACGCTGAAAATGCGGCGGGCGGTTTTGGCATTACGCGCGCCACGGCGGATGAGCTTTTTGACGCAGGTGCAGATGTTCTGACGCTAGGCAATCATACTTTCGATCAGGCGCAGGGCATTTCTGTCATTGATAATAATCCACGCATCATCCGCCCATGCAATTACCCTCAAGGCACAACCCCGGGACGCGGCGCGGGACTATTTGAGGTTAACGGCTATCAACTCCTCGTCGTCAACGTGCTCGGAAGCGTCTTTATGGATCCACTCGACAATGCGTTTCATGCCGTTGACCGGGAATTGGAAGCCGCGCCCATGGGCGCCGTTGCGGATGCGGTTTTGGTTGATGTTCACGCCGAAGCCACGTCGGAGAAAAATGCGATGGGGTATTTCTGTGATGGTCGTGCCAGCCTTGTTGTCGGCACGCATCAACATGTGCCGACGGGCGACGCGCGGATATTGCCGAATGGCACCGCCTATCAAACCGATGCAGGTATGTGCGGGGATTATAATTCTGTGATCGGCATGGAGGTTGAAGAACCTATACGGCGGTTCACCACGAAAATGCGCGGCGGGCGTTTCACCCCGGCCAGCGGCCCCGGGACGCTCTGCGGCGTCTATGTTGAGACGGGCAAGACTGGTCTTGCGACCCGCGTCGAGCCCATCCGCATAGGCGGGCAACTCGCCACGGCCATTCCACAGCTGAGTTAGGGCCGACCGTAGATTAAACAGCGGACATTTACCAAGCTGTCATTTGCTTCGTGCGGCACGCGATTTAAGCTGACTCTATGAAACGTCTCGCCCTCGCCCCTCTTGTCCTTTGCCTGCCGCTTCTCGCGCCGCCGGCGCAGGCAGAAGACATCTTGAGCATTCTCGCCCGAAAAGCCGACGGCCCCACCCGGTTAGCGCCTAAAACGATCGACTACACCTACACGCTGAACGTCGACGTCAAAACACGTGACGGTAAAGACCTGTCCGAGGCCCAAGCTGTGCTACGGATTAACCCGACACAGCCCGCTGGAGCGCGCGTCCAAATTATATCCGCCAGCGACGTCAACAGTGAAGCCTTGCAAGATTTCCTCAAAGAGGTCGAGGACCCCGACAATACAATGACCAAACAAGCCGAAGGCTTTTGGTGCGGGGACAGTAATCCGGATTCGGAACCTGACTTTGACCCCGAGAATTTTACTGTCATTGCGCAAGATGAGTCCCAAGCTGTCCTCAAACCCAAACCGGGTAAACTTGCAGAGTTGTTGGTGATGGAGTCGGATGGCAATGCAGATAAAAGCGACCGAAAAATGATGAAGAAGCTCATGAAACGCGTTGAGGGCGAGATGACATTGTCTAAGCCGTCCGGTGAGCTGAAAGGTTTTTCCGTTCGCATGACCCGCCCCATGACCATGATGCTGGTCGCGAAATTGAAAGTTATGACCATCGACCAAAGCTGCGAGCTGGCGCCGAATGGGCATTACCGCATTGGGAGACTGAAAATCAATGTCGATGGCAAAGCTCTGGGCTCACGTTTTGGACAAAATTTAGAAATGCGAATTTCCGAGTTGACGCCTATCTATAATTAGACGCGCCGCCAAAGCAGACCCCGCCTTGCCCCCACACGCTACCGCCGCTAAAGCGCTCTCAAATATTTGAATTTCGAGAGAAGAGGTCTCCCATGGCAGGACATTCCAAATGGGCCAATATTCAGCACCGCAAAGGCCGTCAGGACAAATTGCGCTCCAAATTGTTTTCAAAGCTCGCCAAAGACATTGCAATCGCGTCTAAAATCGGCGGTCCCGACCCGGATATGAACCCGCGCCTGCGCCTCGCGATTAATAACGCCAAGGGCCAATCCATGCCCAAGGATAATATCCAACGCGCCGTCGATAAAGGCGCGGGCGGCGAAGGCGATGATTTTGAAGATATCCGCTATGAAGGCTTCGGCCCCGGCGGCATTGGCTTCATCGTCGAAGCCTCTACGGATAATAAGAACCGGACAGCGATGGCTGTGCGGACGGCGTTTTCCAAAAACGGCGGCAATATGGGCGAGACGGGCTCTGTCTCTTTCATGTTCGATCAAGTCGGTAAAATCGAATATCCGCTCGACGTCGCTGATGAAGACACCGTCATGGAAGCCGCGATTGAGGCGGGTGCCGAGGATTGTGAAACTGATGATGCGGCAGAAGACCAATGGGATGAATTTGAACCGGTACATACAATCTGGACAGCCCGAGACGACCTCGGCACGGTCGCGCCTGAGTTGGAAAAAAGTTTCGGCGATGCGAAATCCGTCAACCTTGTCTGGAAAGGTCAAAACGATATCGACAATCCTGACATCGCCGCGCAGGTCGTGAGATTGCAAGACGCGCTAGAGGACGTTGATGATGTGAACAATGTCTACCATAATTTCGATATGACAGAAGAAGCTGCTGCGAAATTGGAAGATGACACGTAGATTGGGTTGAAGGATTGAGTAAATGAACCCGGCCCCATTGTTTGGGAAACCAAACAACAGGCCGGGTTTTTTGTTAGCTTCGAAAGTCTCAATGGCCCCGATTTCAGTTGTAGGCTCAGAGGCTTATTTGAGGCGAGTTTAAGACGCTCAGTTTTGTATTTTTCCTCACCTGATTCTTTTCCAAAAGATGTGAAATAAAGACGCTCTCGGTAAACAAATGCTGAGACGTTGAATCTACGTATTAAACCGACTAATCTACAATCATTTCAACTATCGGCGTCATTTGATCTCTAGAAAAACCCTTAGGATATTTCGAGGTCAAGCATTAACCGAGTGGAATTTAGTTACGGCATCCACTTGCGCTTAAGAACGAAACCAGAGGTAAATCGCGGCCAGTTAAGTTAACGTGACAAAGCCGTTTATCTTGATTTTCAACTGCAACTAGTGGAAAAATTTTCTGACACTTGCAATTTGGACGATGAAATATAGGTGATTGCCTTTGGTATAGATTATAGATGGAGTGGGTGTTGTTAAGGTTTTTTCTGGTGTTTCCGCTTTTTTTGGCTTCATGCAACGGATCGAAGTCCTACTCAGGTGTGGAATTCCAACACCCGATATTCGAAAGCTTTAATAGCTTTTGCTTACCGTTAATGACGTCTTCAAGTGGTTTCGAAACTGAAAATGTAGAGAGGCTTGCAAAATCATCTGGATTAAAAGCAGGGGCGTTTAATAGAGCAAATTTTGAAACTTTGCCTTATGGAGTTTTTAAACTAGGGACACCCGAGGTGGGGGCAGAGCTTCATGTTTTTACAAAAAGCCATTTGAAGAAATCTAACACTTGTAGAGTTTCGTACTATATGGACGACATACCCTCGCCAGACAAATTCACGTCATGGCTAAATTCTAATAGTTCTGGGTGGAACATGTTGAGTGACCAGAGCGGCCCGTTTCACCATATTGACAATTCAGATTTGATTTCAGTTTTGTATTGTGACGGTTCATCTGTCAGCCTTTTATATTACGGAATCACCGATTTTTTTAATCGAGATGATAACAATGATAAGATTGTACTTTGGCTAAAAGACTCGCAGAATGAGAATTGTTCTGATGAGTTAAAGAGGCAGCCGGTTCGGTAGAGAATAGGGTTTGGGAGAAGTCATGGCAGATGATGTAAAATTGTCAAATTGACGATTTCTAGTCGAGACGGCTTTGTCACGTTAATGCCAGCTTTCAGACAAATTGCTAAGGCATAGCGATGAAAACCTCAATCTATACACGTCATCGCTTTCATCCGGACATAATCCGTCTAACTCAAACTTATCGTGCGGCCGTTTTTAGGCGACTTAAGTCCCGTGCCTAACTTCAACCACGCGCCCATTCTGGTCCTGCCAATATGCATCCCTTTCTCAGGCTTTGGTCGTCAGCCCTAAAACCTCAACATTTCAACCGCTTATAAAAAATTCAAAAAACTCCATCCTCGACGGCCCTTTTACCTGCATATTAAACTCGTTCTTTTAGACATTGGACAGGTGAGCGCTTACTTGCTGG
>CAZSKH010000015.1:6002-17510 GCA_964607395.1 uncultured Algimonas sp. | reverse complement strand
TGCGTAAACCGACGGAGGCATCCAGTTTCGTCCCATCTTGGGTCGCCAGAATTTCACCGCTCGTTCGGGCGTTCCCGGTTGTAAGGTTTTCCTCGCGGTAGGCTTCAAGCTCTAGCTGACGTGTTGACCTGCGACCTGTTTCCGCATCCGTCTTTTCCTGAAGCTTGACTGTGCCGCGTGCGCCGTAACGGCGAGCGCCACTGGTATTGGAGGTGCGTTGACCCAAGCCGAACCCAGCCTCTTCCTCGCGGAAATAGGCTTCGGCTAGAACGGACTCGGATGTATGAACGAGCTCCAAGAGCTTTGCGTCGGCCACACCGGCTCCGTCACCGGATTGATCTGTCACAGCATATTCAGCGCGAAGTTGGGTTGTGTCAGAAATCTCCGCGATTACATCAATGCCGATTTGGTTCGACTTCACACCCGCGGCAAGTGCGCTGCCATTTTCATGGATGAAGGTTGAACCAACTTGGACTTTATCATCTAAGAATTGTGCTTGAACGCGTCCGCCAGCTGTGACGTTACGTTCGGCATCTTCCGAGGTTTCATAATCAACGACGATCACATTGGGATTGAAATTCGCATCGGTTGCGTCAACCGGAAGTCGGAAGATGACCTCCCCCGTATAATAATCCAATGTATAATCTAGGTAGCGAACAAGCTCTCTCGTTTCCAAAATAACATCAGGACGAACGCGATCGCGGGTTTCGACAATAATCTCTTCCGATTGCGGTAGAACTCGCTCATTCGACAAGCGATACGGCCCGGACAGGCCTTCCGCCGCGATTTCATCTTTCACAAAACCCTGATTAGTTTCAGCCGCAAAGCCCAAGACCTGAAGATTATCACCGAGATATTCGGCCTTCAAACCGGTGAGCTTGCGATTATAACTCGTTAGGCGGCCTTCTGTAACATTGGTATCAAAGTCACCAAACAACGCATAAGCCTGCCGCTTTTCCAGTTTGATAAAGAGCGGGTAGCGCGAAACGCCTTCAAATTCCTGATAGGTCCGGTCACCATAAAGCGAGTAATAGGCGTTAGGATCAATTTCACCCTCAAAACCTGTATCGCGATTGCCGCGGCGCTTATCCGTATCAACGGCCAGCGTCATCAACCAATTTCCCTTGACCATGCCCTTCGCAAAGAACGCCACACGGCCATCTGTCACAACATCATCCGCGTCGCCGGCAAAGGCGTTCATATTGCCTTTGACATCCTGCAAGGCGGCAGAGCCTTCGGCCAGACCGACCAGAATCCAGTCGCGCTTCTCAGGTTCGAGATACATATAGATCGGGATTTCCCGGCCCGTATCCAGCGTGACTTTGACAGTCACCTTGCCCGTTTTCAGAGTTGGCTCCAGCGGCACGCGCATGATGCCGTCCCGTCCAACCGTAAACTCACGTCGGTTTGAAAGCGGCGCAATGAGGGTTTCAGTCTGCTCGCGCAGGCGATTGTCACCCGCCGCGTCCAAGAGACGATAAGGCTCTTCCAGATTCACCCGCGCAATGCGTCCGGCATGAACCGGACGTCCGGATTGATCTTCGAGACGGATCGCAATTTCGGGCGATGTCCGGCCATCGGCGACCAGAACAGATTGATCCGGAACCGCCGTCGCACGGGCGATGTCTTTGACATACCAAATCTCTTGGCGAATCGTCTCGGCAATGCTGCCGTCAGAATTATGCACATCCGCCAAGAAGACATTACGTCCATCCTGAAGTGGCAAACCGCGCCAACGTGAAATTTTGACTTGCCCATTGGCGCTCGTATCGGCGCCTTGGAAATAATATCCGGCGATGTCACGGTCGTTCAACCGAATGCTCACATGTTGGCCAGTGGCATGTTTGATACCCACATGGGTCGTTGGAATTGACGGCGTCCGTTCAGGAGACGGATAAGCCCAGCTCGGGCTCGCATCTTGTTCGTTCAACCATAGGCCATCAAAATCGAGATGTTCTGTAGTGTCCTTAAAGGTCTCCTCCTCGACAACAACCTCGGTTTCACCCGTTTGCTTTAGATAGAAATTCGCACGCCAAATACCGCCGCCTTGGACGTCGATGAATTTGGAGTTATTGACGCCGGCGTAACGCGTGTTTTCTTCGCAAGTCATCAACTCAAAACCCGTTGGCAGAGTTTCTTCGTCGACCTGAACGACATGTGTGCCTTCACTGACACCTTCAAAATGGAAAAGGCCGTCAGAATCGGACACGACGTAAGCGCCGGTTTCCATGTAAAGACGTACACCGTCCACACCGATTCCACGGTCAATTGGGCGCGCCCAATCCGCATCACCATCGCAGCTTTGTTCAGTCACGCGGCCAATAATCGTGCTGGTTGATCGTAATAAATCTTCACGCAAGGTAACCCCCGCACGCGCAACGTTGGAAATCGGCTGCATCAGCGGGTCGCGCACGACCGCTTCATTGACGGCGTCTCCGAGATGCGCGCCCGGGCCAACCAGCAAAGCGTAGCTCAGCGTCATCGTTTCGCCAGCAGGCAAAGCGTCCATATCAAATGTCAGCAGCGATGCATCTTCCGAGATAGTCGGGTTTCCCGCAGCCAAAGCCGCAATTCGCGTCGTCCCCGGGACATATCTAAAGCCGATTGGCAGCGTATCATACAAGTCAATCGGCGCCGCTGAGTCGCCGGTATTTTGTACAGTGACCGTATAATTGACATAGTCACCGACATCAGCGGTCGAGCGATCAGCCGATTTTGTCACGACCAAATTGCTGTCCGGGTCGAGCGGGATATCGAATCTGAGCGGCCCTTCTTCGGTCACAGTGAAGGTTTCGCCCAGGGACGCCGGCGTTATGACAAATCCAGCTTGCGCACCCAGAGCATTCAAATCGCTTTGCGACACAACTGAGGCGAAACTAAATCCTTCGGGCGGAATAACGTCAACGCGGTAGGTTCCAGGCTCGACGACAGGGAAGCTAAATTGCCCCACATCGCGCTCATAGATAAGGCCGGACCCATCGACTATGTCTTCCCCTGACGTCACCTCCGCCGGGAATGTTGAAAAGCCGTCAACGCCGTAAACGACGGCTTGAGCGCCAGTATCGACATTGACCAAGGTCACGAGGGCATCGTCAATCTGAGCGCCATCTGCCGAAGAGAAAACGCTATTGAGCGGGTTCAAGACGGCTGTGTCGACAGTGACATTCGTGCTGTCGAAAGCATTAATATAGGTCGCCGTTAGGCTGGTGTTTCCGTCACTACTAATGGTGTTATCATTCTTGTTCACGTCGCCGGAGGTCGACGGAAGATAAGCGAAAAACTCGCCGGTATCCGGTCCGGTTTCATAAAGACGAAGCGTAATCACGTCGCCATTACTGGCTTCAATCGTGATAACAACAGTCTCTATCTCGGTACTGTCCATATTCTGGCCTGCATCCGTCACCCGAACGAACATAAGCTCGCCCGACAGATAGGTCATGGCAGGGATAAGCGGAATGGCTGATGATAGATTGACTTTGGTTCTGCCCGCCGTGAGCGGTTCACCGACGGCACTAAACGCGCCGTTCATGTCACCTGAAGGTGAGTAGTCAGATCCGTTTATATTGCGGAGAATCGGGTTTTCGGCCGTTGGGGCATATCGGAAAAACTCGATAACCGCGGGAGTTGCCGGAGGGCGAATAACGAACACGGCCGCGCCAGTGTCAATCGTCCGCGTTGTGTCCCTAGCCGTATAGCTTAGCGTGGCCACATTGACGACTTCCGTGCCGAAGTTTCGGACGGTTAAATCATCTTGCGCATGAGCAAGCGGAGCTGTTCCAACCCAAGCGGTAGCTGCAAGAACGAGAAGTCCGGAGATATGTTGGGACGTGCGTGACACAGATCGCGGGGGCAATCAGCTCGACTCGTTAAGTTCGATCAGCGCAGGTCTAGAAATCCCATCGTCTATGCGACAGGTTTCACCCACATTTTTTGACCAAGCCGCCATTCCGGCAATCGGAATGGCGGCCTAAATCAAAGAACTTAATCCGGCGATCTAATTGATCGTTGCCCGGATAACGAGGTAACCAATAGTTGGCGTCGCGGTTGAGCCCGAAGCCAAAGTCGCGTTAGTCACAGAAACAGTACAGACAGCCGTTCCGTCACAAGGCGTCCCAGCCGCAGGCTGCGATAAGCTCCCAACAGGCGCAGTTGTCGGCAGGACAAGATCACCCAGTACGGCGGCTTCGCGAATTGTCAGATTATCAGGCAGAATATCTGTTAGGTTAATCGCCGTCGCCTCGGTTGAACCCTCATTATTGACCTGAATGATATATTCGACACAGCTTTGCGGCGTGAAATATTCCGTGTTGGCCGTTGGCTTTGTGTAGCTTGCAGACGCAGGAATTGCATCACACGTATTTGGCGTCGCAGATGCAATACCGAATACTTCCTTTGTCGCGGCAACGTTCGGGTTTTCGATAATGTAATCGCCGCGAGCAGAATGCGCGCCGTCAGTTGTGTCATCATTTGTCGTCGACGCAGGACCGGATAGATCAGCCAAGACGTTTTCGACTGTCATCGGGTTGATATCATTACCGTCGGTATCACCAGATGTTTCTGAATAGACCAGGCTTGTGCCTGTTCCGCTAACGATGGTTTGCGTATTCGCATAAAGCGCAATACCGCCAACAGCATTATCAGCGAGACCCGCTGGCATGTTCTGGCGAACATAAACGAACACACGTTCATCAGCCGCCAAGACTGGAATATTCACCGAACCCGAAGCTGGATTATAAGACTGCGGCGTAGCGGCAGCTCTTTCAGCTTCACTCAAGGCACCATCATTATTCGTGTCAGCAGTTTCATCATAAAAAATGATGTCCGGCGCAGTTGTTGCCGCAGATGTGTTGAAATCATCTCCGCCGGCTTGTTCAAAACCTAAAAGATAGGCGTGCTCATCGTTACCGTTGTTAACGACGACGAACGGCAGAAGGGCATCAGCTTGGTTTGCAACAACAAATGTGTTGGCAGGGCTGGTGACCGTTACATTGACAAGACGGTCAACGGCAAAGTTTGTTGGCGATCCTGAGTTCTCAATTTGCGTTTGAGCCGTGTTGTTGACTTGATAGTCCAAAGTAAATGTGTTGGAGACAGTTGTGCTGGCGGCTGTGAAGTTGTTTTGCGCGAAAGCGGTTCCTGCCGAAAGGACTGTCAGAGCCGTTGCTCCTAAGAGGCCTTTCATAAGTTTGCATTTTGTCATTTTTATTTCCCGTAGTTAGTTGACAGGGGAATAATTACACAAGGATAGTTAAATCGAAGCGAAGTAGCGTAGTTAATAAGGTTTGAAAAAACCGAGTTTGATTTCAGTGAGCTTTGTAAAAAATACAATTATTTCATACGCTTATAGGATTTCACATTCAAAAAAATTCAGACTTCATTAGGCAAAAATTATTTAATTTAGTTGAAATCTCCAACAAAAAAGGCCGCAGTGCTTCCACCGCGTCCAAATTGCAATTTAGTTGATGTCTTATTTCAAACGAGCCTTGAAGCCAATTTCGTCACTGGTTCCTGCCATGATAGGACCGGCGATGCGCCATTGAATATGCGTTATGTCATCTGCACTGGCGGCACGCGTTCCCCCGCCAACGGCTGGCAGTACAAGCGCGCTGCGGTCAACGAAAGAAACGCCCCCATCGGCGGAATAGCGAACGATTGCCCCAGATTTACTAGCTGAACCTTCCAAGAAACGCACGTCAGAGGGCACTGGCATGGCCAAGACAATATCGGTAGCGGGTTCAGCCGTGTCATTTGTATAAGCCACCGTATAGACAATTTTCTCGCCCGGCGTGACTTCTGTAGCGCTGACAAGTTTTGTAGCGACGGTCCCGTCTGCTTGTTGGACGGTGATCTCTTTTTCGACTTTTTGCGTCGCGGTCAAAGCGTTCGCCGTCACGCCGGACGCTAGAAGAGCCGCGGACATGGCCAAGATTGAAATAGGACGAATGATCATCAGGTCACTCCTTATTAGTGAATTTAAATACTCCCTGATGCTAAGCCGATAGACTTAATGGAGACTTAAATTAGTGTTCAAGGTCGCGGTCATTTAGACGCCGTTCATTCACACTTTCTTCACAACATAATTTACCGATGCGTTCACTGAATATATGAACGAAACCTTACTAACCCATCCCCTATGAGTCTCGGCAGGCGTCGGATGTTGGGTCCGGTCATCGCCTCAACAAATTCGAGTGGGAGCAAATACCGGGATATGCGTACCAATACACTTGTTACTCTTGGAGCCAGCGCCGTCTTTGGCGTTATGGCCATCGTACTTGCCCGGGGCTGGATTCAAGGCGCGGTTGAAAATGAGTTTCGGCACACGCCAAAGCAAGCCACGGCCCTCGCCGCGTTTCCGAGTACCGATCAAGTCACAACCGTTCCCGTTCTCGTCGCGAATACAGATCTTCTTTTTGGAGATGAGCTGACGCCTGAAGCTCTGCGCATTGTTGATATACCGGAAGACGCTGTGCCGCTTGACGCGTTACAGGACCTATCTGACATTTTCGCGCCAGAATACGACCCTTTGACCACGGGCGCTATCGTCATGTTGGCCGATATTCAAATGAATGAAATTATTCTTCCCCACCGGGTATCCGGGTTAAATGGACGTGGATCATTATCCGCTAGAATTCGAGCCGGCTACCGCGCTGTCGCCGTCAGGGTTGATGATGTCACAGGCGTCGCCGGATTTATCGTCCCCGGGGATTTAGTCGATATTCAATATGTATCAGAGCCAAACCCAGAGCTCGACAAACCTGTGTATCGCTCCGACATCATCCTCCAATCTGTTAGGGTTCTGGGCATAGATCAATCTCAGAACCGTAACCAAGACGCCCCTGAAGTTGCCCGCACGGTCACTCTGGAAGTCAGCCACATGGACGCCCAAGCTCTGGCGATTGCCCAAGAGGGCGGCATTCTCTCTTTGGTCTTGCGCGCGGCGGGGGAAGCCCTTCCCTCTACGACGAAATCTTTGGATACGCGCCAGCTTGATCTGCGTGCAAATTCGCGCAGCGCCGCGAAGAAACCACGCCGCCCCGTCCGCGTGACGCCGAAAAAATCGCCTCCCGCCGTTGCGCAAATTACAGTCATACGCGGAGACACCAGCCAGTCCGTGTCCGTTCGCAAAGAAATTCAATCCCCGTCATCCGATACCGAATTGGCAGGAGGCTAAGATGCAACGCACACTCAAACCTTTTGTGGCGGCCCTCGTCTGTTCCGCTTTGGTCTCAACGCCCGCACTCTCCAAATCCTGGGTCGACACCAAGACAAGTGAGCGCTCAGCAACATCCGTTATTAAAGACGATACACTTGTGATGAGAACGGATACGTCATTTTCGCAGATCCGGGTCGCGAATGTCGACATTGCCGATGTCGTGGTCCTCTCTGATCGCTCTTTCCAAGTTTTAGGTAAGGCGGGCGGAAAAACCAATGTCATGCTATATGATAGCGACAACCAGCTTGTTGATATTGTGGATGTGACAGTTGGCTTTGATGTGGCCAGCCTCAAGAAAACCCTATTCGAGACCTTTCCAAAAGAAGCCGTAGAGGTTCGTCCCCTCGCGGGCGGTATCTATCTGTCCGGTGACGTCTCCAGCGCCGCCGTCGCAGATCGCGCGGTATCTATTGCTGAGGCTTACGCGCCGTCGCGCGTCACGTCGGGCTTGGCGGTTCGAGACAGTCACCAAGTGATGCTCGAGGTCCGATTCGTCGAAGCGAGCCGCGATTCGATCAAACAACTCGGCATAAATCTTCTGTCAGAGCGCGGCGGATTATTGAGCGCAGCAGGCGATATCGTTCCTTCAGGACCGGGTGATTTTGCCGTTGGCGGAACCACTGGCTTTGTCAATGCAACGGCTTCGGCCATATTAGGCGGTGGTATCGGCGCAGCCTCGCTGGACGTGCGGATCGATGCGCTAGAGCAACAAGGCATAATTCGCACTTTGGCGGAACCCAATCTGGTCTCTATGTCCGGCGAGACAGCCAGCTTTCTGGCAGGGGGAGAATTTCCAATTCCGGTTTCAGCCGGCCTCGGCGAGATCACGATCGAATATCGCAAATTTGGTGTCGGCTTGGCCTTTACTCCAACTGTTTTGGATAATGGGATTATCAATCTGAAAGTCGCGCCGGAAGTCTCGCAACTGGATGCGCAGAATACTGTTGAAATCGGCGGCGTCCGGGTTCCGGGATTGCGCGTTCGCAGGGCGAATACGACTGTTGAACTGCGGAACGCTCAGAGTTTTGCAATTGCGGGCCTTTTGCAGAATGAAAGCGCCAATACGCGTGAGAATGTGCCCTGGCTCGGCAAGCTCCCGATCATTGGCTCGCTGTTCTCCTCAACGCGTTACCAAAAATCAGAGACGGAACTCGTCATTATTGTGACCCCGCATTTGGCACGTCCAGTGCCGGATCGGAGCCAATTGGGAACGCCCCTGGACACAGCCCATTTACCGTCGGACGCGGAAGCATTTTTAGGCGGAAAAATCGAAGGAGGTTTCGGCCATGCGATGGAATAATATCGGACTTATGGCCTTAGGACTGGCTCTCACAAGTTGCGCCTCTGGGACGCCCGCATTGAACGCGCAGTCCTCTGCGTTCGGCGATGCCGTTGCGCAGAACATTGCCGCGCAGCGGATAGCACCAACTGCCGCAGACAAAGCCAACACTTTCATTCCGCCGAACAGGGCCCGTCAAAAAGCGGCGCGCGAGGCCTATGAAAACGGAACCGTCAAAGAACCAGTCGCCGTTCAAACCACCGAATAAAATCTAAACGCCTGATCAGACCGCCAGACATTTAAGAATTCAAGAAAGAAGGATAGACACATGCCCCTCCCCCGTTCGCAAGCCGTATCTTTCAGGAATTTACTACAAACATATCTATCGGGAGCTGGGCGAGGCGTTTCGGGGTCAGTGGCCGTGTGGGCCGCGCTATCCACACCTGTTGTTCTGGCCGGCGCAACATTATCCGTCGACGCGGCGCGTATCTATAATGTTGATGCAGAGCTTCAGGCCGCCGCCGACTCGCTTTCTCGAGCGGGCGCAGCGGAGCTGGATCAGCGCGCCGATGCGATTCAGCGGTCCTCTGGTGCCATCCTTAATTTGCTATCTCACGACCAAAAATTTGCACGTGGAGACTCGAACATCGAGATAGATACCATCACCTTCTTCGATGATATTCCAGATGATGGATATTCAGATATTCCGGTATCCAACAGAACTAACTCGTCCGGCAATGCCCGCTTTGTTGAGGTGTCTATCAAGCCGCGTCAGGTCGAAACTATCTTTCCGTCATCTTTCGTTCAAAAATTAACGGATACGACGCTAAGCGCGAGCGCGGTTGCGGGTATGGATCAAGTCGTCTGCGGCGCAGCCCCCGTCTTTATTTGTAATCCACAAGAAGGTGACACGACATCTATCTATGAGGTCATGGAGACGAAAGCGTTTCGTCGTAAACAAATCAAATTCAAGACGCCCAATAACGTCAGCGATCCATATGGCAGTGGTAGCTTTGGCTGGCTAGACCCGTTTGGCGGAAACTCCGGCGCGTCTAAACTGGCGGATGCGATTGCCATCGACATCCCGCCTGTGTGTTTATCTCAATCTACCGGTGTTGTCCTCAGAACGGGGAATATCGCATCCATGCGGCACGGCCTTAACACGCGGTTCGATATTTATTCGGGTTCATTCAAACAGAAGAAAAATGACCCCCGCTACGCCCCTGCGGAGAATGTCGTGAAAGGCTGGGCTCCCAAAAAGACAAATAAATCTTGTACCGAAGCGCCTAGCCATCAAGCTTTAGGGCTGCCGCGTGATGCCTGTTTCTCAAACGGCAGTTGCACGTCCGAACGGATTGGAGACGGCAACTGGAACTTTTCGCTCTATATGGCGGTTAATCATCCGGGCTTCACGCGGATTACGATTGAAAACGTCACCTACCGAAGAGGGAATCGCGGATATTTCACCCCGTCTGTGCCGCCATCACGCTATGCCATGTACCGCTGGGAAATTGATAATAATTGCGTGCCAGGCGCGGAAACCTATGGGAATAGCGCGATCACAGCCGAAGAAGGCCTGCCGCAATGCCACTCATCAGGTCCCTCAACGACTGTCAAAGATCGCCGTATCATTACCGCTGCCGTTTTAAATTGCGGGGAAATTGAAGCTAATTCCCCCAATGGCATGTTCCGCCGCAAAGACGCCTTGCCGGTCGAGACATTCGTCAAAGTCTTTTTGACGGAGCCCATGGGCAAAGGACAAGATAACACAATATACGGCGAAATTATTGGCCCTGTCGTTAAGGGTCAAGATAGCGAAGCCAATGACATCGTGGCCGTGCGTAGATAATGTTTTTTCGGTCCAAATATCTCAAAAACACAGACGGCGCAGTTGCTGTTGAAGGGGCGATCCTCTTTCCGGTGCTCGCCTTGATCGGCTATGGTATTATTGACCTGTCTATGATGCTTTTGCAGACCCATAAAATGGAACAAGGTCTTGTCGCGGGGGCCAGCTATCTCGCCCGTGCCCAAACCCCCACCCTACTGACGGCGCAAGCCAAAAACATCGCACTCTCTGGCCGCCCGGACGGCTCCGGTGAGCCGCGCGTAAACGGTTGGTCAGACAATGAAATTACGCTCACGATCCGAAACATCCCCAATAACGGGCAATATCGAGACGGGACGGTTGTTCAGGTCGCGCAATTTGCCTCTGCACATCCCTATCAAGGCTTGGGTTTTATTAAATTGACCTCTGGCGGACGCGTCACCATCCGCACTGACCACGAAGAACGACTGGTCCGCGCGCGATGAGACAATTGCTGAATAAATTTAGACGCCAAGAGGACGGGGCTGTGACGGTTGAAACGTCGCTGATGATCATGATGCTCATCATTCTGACCGGCGGCGCTATTGAGGCGGGTTACGCGTTTTACCAATATAACGGGGCACAGCAGGCCGCGCGAACGGGCGCCAGAATTGCTGCCACGTCCAATCCTGTGGCGCGGTCCGTTAGCACCATGACGGGGCTCTCGGGTTCCATTTCTCAAGGACAGGCTTTTCCCGATTATAACATCATCTGTAGCGGTGATACACAGCGATGCTCCGAAGGCAGCTATGATTCTACCGCCATGAAACGCATTGTCTTTGGACCGGATGAAGACGGTATTTGCGGCGCAACCTCCCGGCCGCGCCGCGGTATGTGCGATGTATTTAAAGATACAAGCCGGGCTCATGTGGATGTCGCCTATTTCAGCTCGGGTCTCGGCACAGCCGGGTATCAAGGCGATGCAGCGCCCCTTGTTAGTGTCACGCTACGAGATGTGCCGCTCAATTTTATATTTCTAGACTTAGTTGGGTTTGATGATCTGGTCCACCTTCCCCCTGTTGAAGCCACACTCATGGGAGAGGATCTAAAAAATGGGTAGACGCACAAAATGGGGCCGCCGACGCGGCGATAATCGCGTCGAGAAAAAAGCCGATTATGCATTACTGCAAAACGCGGAGCAGGTCTTTGACC
>CAZSKH010000015.1:0-5902 GCA_964607395.1 uncultured Algimonas sp. | reverse complement strand
CCAGAAAATGCAGATAAGGACTCAGATCAATCTTCAGAAACACCTCCCCCAACCACCCTGACCAGGCAAGATAACCCACGAATCTTTGCTTTGGTCGGGGCCACTGGGGGTGTCGGCACCACCTGTTTGGCCACGCAATTGGCACATGAATTTGCGGTGACACATACATCCCATTATTCAAACGGACGAGGTCCAATAGACTCGACGGTCTGTTTAATAGATTTGGATTTTGAAGCCGGAGCCTGCGCGCATCATCTCGATCTGCTGCCGAGCCTCACATTAGAGGACCTTTGCGGACCTGCTGAGCAGATTGACAAGGCCTTTACGCAGGCTTTGGTTTCCACCCATGAATGCGGCATTTCCCTACTCGCGGCTCCCAATAAGATTGGCGCAAACTCACGGGTGAACCCGCACACCATTATGGCAATGCTGGATGCCGCTGCGGAGCTCTTCGACACAGTGATTATTGATTTGCCAAAATACCAGCAGCCTTGGACACTCTCCGTTATGCGGGCCGTCGACATATTGGGCGTGACCTGTGAACTGACAATTCCTTCCCTTCATGCTGCCCGAGAACGTTTGGCCATGCTATCTGAAACAACGGCTGAAAGTGTGAATGCTCACGTGATTTTAAATAAATTCGAAAAGAGATCGTTTAAGAACATGCTCCGATTAAGCGACGCGGAAACAGCTTTGGGGCGGTCTGTTTTAACAACGCTATGCCTTGACCCGGATACAACCCGAGAAGCCTTGAACTGCGGGGAGCCAGCGGGCGCTATTCGGCCCGAATCTCGCTATGTGAAAGAGGTTCGGAAGCTTGCTGAGGCCCTGAGAACGACGCAGGCGAATGCGATTGTCAAAGCCGCTTAACCTTCGGAGGCGCATTATTTACCCGGCCTTTACCCTTTGCCCTAACCCAGGCCTAAATCTTATCGTGTAAGCCGTTAGAATGGGACGATTTTCACAAGCTTTTACGGAAGATATTCAACAGGGTATTACCCCCACTGCGCGGCCGGTCACCAAGGCAATTCTTGAAACCGAATTAAGCTCAGAAATACTGCCGCTAGCCACCATTGCGGCTGAAAAACTTCCGGTTTTGGAAACTGGGAGTGTTTGGCTGGAAACAAAAATAAAACTTCATACACGCCTGATTGATGAGATTGATTTGGCGCAGCTAGACGGTCTCGAGAGCGAGGAGCTCCGAGAAAAAGTTCACGCTATTGTTGCCGAAATGGCGCGTGAAGATAAGCTGAAAATGAATGTCGCTGACCTCCAAAGGCTTGGGGACGGCGTGTATGATGAAATGGTCGGATTAGGCCCGCTGGAAGTCCTATTGCAGGATGAAACTGTGTCCGATATTTTAATTAATACACATGAGCGCGTGTTCGTAGAGCGCGGCGGGGAATTGGAACTCTCTGCTGTTCGCTTTGCCAATGAACCGCATTTAATGCGCATTATAAACCGCATTGTCTCCCAGGTTGGCCGCCGAGTCGACGAAAGCCAGCCGCTTTGCGATTGCCGCCTTTTGGATGGCAGCCGGGTGAATGTTGCCATAGCGCCCATCGCGGTGGATGGGCCGCTTGTTTCAATTCGGAAGTTTTCTAAAAGCCCATTGACGCTCGATAAACTCATCGCGTTTAACGCGATCCCGGATATTGTCGCGCAATTCCTTTGGGCGGCCTGCAAAGCTCGCGTTACAATTTTGATTTCCGGCGGAACGGGGTCCGGCAAAACGACGCTGCTGAATGCCCTGTCGCAGTCTATCTCAGAAAAAGAACGCCTGATCACAATTGAGGACGCTGCTGAGCTACAACTGCAGCAACCCCATGTCGCGCGGATGGAAACCCGCCCGCCAAACATTGAAGGTCGCGGCGAAATTAAACAACGCGGCCTCGTGAAGAACGCGCTGCGGATGCGGCCTGACCGCGTAATTTTGGGAGAGGTCCGGGGCGAAGAAGCCTTTGATATGTTGCAAGCCATGAACACGGGCCATGAAGGATCTATGGCGACGCTACATGCGAACACCCCCCGAGATGCTTTGACCCGCCTGGAGCAAATGGTGGCCATGGGCGATATGAAAATCACGCCCGAAGCCGTTGCCGGACAAATTGCATCTGCCGTGGGAATAATCATTCAAGCCACGCGCCTGTCGGATGGTCAGCGTAAAATTACTTCGGTCGCGGAGGTCACCGGCATGGAAGGCCCTGTCATCCAAATGCAGGAGCTGTTCAATTATACGCGCACGGGCACCGGCCCAAATCATGAAGTTATTGGCGAGTTTCGCGCCACAGGTATCCGGCCCAAATGTTTGGAAGAGATTATTACGCTCGGCATTCCTCTGCCTGAAAAATTATTTGAACCCAAAGTCTTGCAACCGGGACGCCTCTCCGAGCTCTCGTTGAAAGAGCGCGTCGGGTAATGTCGCCGGGCCAAAAATTTGTAATTTACGCGCTGATATTCGCGGCGGCGGTTCTGTTTTTGCAGGCTGTCTTCAGCCTCGGCAAACAAGCGTCGCGGCGGGTCCATCTCGCAAATGACAGACTGCGACGTGTTGCTAAATCCGATAGCGAAGGCGAAGCCTTGGGACGACTACGTCGCGCCAGATCGATGACTTCCGATGGCCACATCATGGGTCTCAACACACGGATTGCTCAGCTGGTGATCCAATCGGGACTGCCCTTGGGTCCCTATGGTTTTTACTATGTCAGCCTTGGGCTGGCCGTTTCATTTGGACTCACCGGGTTTCTGGTCAAAACCTCCCTGATAGCGGCGGCGGTTGGGGTTTGCCTCGGGTTGAGCCTACCTGCTCTCGTTATTTCTTATTTAGTCAAACGCCGCCAGAAAAAGGCCGTTGCCCAATTACCGGACGCATTGGATGTCATCATTCGGTCGCTCGCGGCTGGACATCCTGTGCCTGTAGCGATGGCTTTAGTTGCTCGGGAAATGGCTGATCCCATCGGCAGTGAGTTTGGTATCGCGTCAGACGAGGTAAGTTTCGGCTCCACAATCTCTGCTGCTGTTCAGAAATTATCCGACCGCGTCGGGCACGAGGATTTCGAACTTTTCTCAGCTATGATCCGCTTGCAGGAACGCACAGGCGGAAATTTGGCTGAACTCCTGCGGTCAAACGCCAAGACCATTCGCGATCGGCAAAAAATGCGGATGAAGATAAAGGCAGCCTCCGCCGAGGGCCGGATGAGCGCGCTGATTTTGAACGCTGCGCCTATAATTCTCTTTATTTCGGTCAATAAGATGAGCCCCGAATTTTACGGCGAGGTCAAAGGCAATCCGATTGTGACCTATGCGCTTTGGGGTGTTGTCGTCTGGATGGTCATTGGCAATCTTGTCATGCGCAAAATGATCAATTTTAAAATATGAGCTTTCACAACGCCTTTTCGATTTTGATAGCGATGTCCTTTTTGGCCATTTCTATGGTGCTGTGCTTTATCGGCATTCGGGATGCGCTGCGTACCAGCCAACGCGTTGAGAGACGTTTGGCTGGCGGGGCGCGGCTGGATGAGGACGCGGATGCTGTAATAAGCGCTGAGTCCCGTGCCAAACGAAATCTCCTGTCCCAACTCGGGTCCCACTTAACCCTGCCGGACGCCAAAGAAATAACGCGGTTAAGGTTTATGCTCGCACAGGCGGGCTATTTCGCCCGCAGCACCGTCAAAAGTTTTTTGGCAGCGCGCGTTATTTGCCTATTCGGTCCGGTCGCCATTTGCCTCACCTTATGGGGGGCGCTTGCCGGAAGAATTGGAACAACGCCTGCGATTGGGATATGTTTTATATGGGTCGGCTTGGGCCTTTTTGGACCCGAGCAATTCATCCGATTAAAGGCCCGAAAACGCACTGAACAGTGCCGTAAGGGTTTTCCCGACATGCTGGATTTGATGACAGCTTGTGTCGAAGCCGGGCTTGGCATGGACGCAGCCTTAGTCCGTGTCGGACATGAGTTAGGCGGGCGCTATCCAGCGCTAAAACAAAATCTCGATATTATGAACTTAGAGCTTCGCGCCGGACGAGACCGCAACGAAGCCATGCTAAATTTTGCGGATCGGCTAAATCTTGAGGAAGCCAAAGCTCTGGCCATTATGTTAAAGCAAGCCGAAGAAATGGGGTCTTCAGTCGGGCAAGCTTTGCGAACATTCTCGGATGATATGCGTCACAGGCGCATGATGAAGGCCGAAGAAAAAGCGGCAGCTCTGTCTGCGAAATTGACTGTGCCTTTGATCTTATTCATTTTCCCGACGATAATGGTAATGCTGATGTTGCCTGCGGGTATCCGTATTATGGCCGGGATTACCTGATGCGACGTCTTCTCTTTCTCTCTGTCTGCCTCGCTTTTCCTATGACCGCTCTCGCGCGCTCAGCCCCAACACCCGACATTCGCCCGGTTCAAACTGACTCCACAGATGTATTTGAGGTCTTGATCCGTCTTCGAAGGGCGCAGGATGATTTGACCCACCGAGATTACCGCGCCGCTCGTGACGGTTTTGAGAGCGTGCTCATGCATGATCCAAGTTTGGAGGCGGCGCGAGCTGGCCTGCGCCGCACTTTGATTGCACTGGGCGACATTCAATCTGCCTTACCGCTTATGGAGGATGAAGCATCTCCGGATAGCGTCATCATTCGCATTCGGGCCGGACAGGTGGATACGCCGAAAACGCTGCTGACAGCGACGTTGAAGCGCGCCCCCGACCCGAGACTTTGGACGGTGCTGGGTCAAATACAAGATGCGCAATCCGACTTTTTGTCTGCGCGTCAATCCTATGCGATGGCCGGCTTAGCCGGAGCGCGGCCCGGCCTAGCAGAGAATAATATTGGGCAATCTCATTGGCTCGCAAATGAACCTGAGTTGGCCTTAAAGGCTTTTGAAAGAGCCGTCGCCTTAGATCCGCATGACACACAATTTGACAATAATCGCCGACGCACATTGGTCCGACTTGGCCGCACACAGGACGCTATTTCGGGCCTGAATGCTGAGCGAGCCGGACTGTTTCTGGCAAAAGCCGGAGACAAGGCGACCGCCGAAAATGAGACAAATTTGGCGCGTCTGCTTTACCAAAAATCCCTAGATATCGCGCCGCGGCACAACCCGCTTACTGCGGAAAAATTGGCGCGGTTGAAATAAGGTATCCAACACCAACGAAAACGCCGAGGCTGAGAGATAAACCAAGCAATGTTAGAACGCCGTCACGGGCCGTTATCCCAAGCCCCAAAAGCAAAATTATGGCCGCAGGAGCAACAACGCCAAACGGCACCATCCCCAAGATAAAAAACGACAGAGACAAGATAATCGCGACGAGTGAGATCACAACTTGCATCGGCCCGGTTGCCGCCCATTGCAGACGCGGCCGGATAATACCGTCGATTTTCGCGAGGAAAGGCCGGACTTTGGCCTGAACTTTTGATAGCTTATCTGACGGTATGCTAACCCGCCGCAAGACTTCTGGCATCCAAGGCGTTTTCCGCCGGAACAGGAGCTGCATAGCGAACACGATAACAATGACCCCAAAGGCAGGCGGGATACCGGGTATCGCGCCTAAGGGTGTCATCATACAAAGACCACACAGCACCATAATCGGGCCGAAGGATCGGTTTCCGAAGGATTCCACCACGGTTTTCAGATCGACAGACTCAGACCCGTCCAAAACCGTTTCGACCTGATCCAAAACGCTTTGCAGCGGCGTGTCGCCTTGCGTATCAGTGTTCTCATCCATCGCGTGACAAATGTGGCCTGAAAAGCTAGGGCGCAAGCGCGTAATTTATTAATTTTTGGATGAACTTAGGGCCTTTAAGACATGGAATTGGAGTTGTGGCTCAGCCTCGTCGCCCTGTTCTTTACAGGCGGACTCACCCCCGGCCCCGCCGTGATGCTCGTTCTTGCGTCCTCTTTTCG
>CAZSKH010000014.1:0-17677 GCA_964607395.1 uncultured Algimonas sp. | reverse complement strand
CGCCGTTGATCGATAGTTATGATTTGGTGGTCTCAGAGCGGGCAGGGCAGGTTAATTTATCAACGCTCTCTGCCTTGCCCGTTACGGCAATTTCGGAAGATCAATTAATTGCGCAAGTTGGGGGTCCCATAGGTTATTCTGTGAACGATAATATGACCTCTATTCGGGATGCGCGGCTGACCTATATTGACGCGGGGCGAGACTATCAAATCGCGAGTATTTCGGCGCGCAATGAAGCCGCCGAAACCGTTCGCATTGCAGAACTGCAAGTGCCGATTACCATGGACCCAGGACAGGCCAAATCTATTGTCGATAACCGTCTCAACCGATCAGAGCCCGCACGTCGTTTGGCAAGCTTGTCTTTGCCCGTTCAACATGCGCGCGCCGCCGGCTCTATCGTAACTTTACCTGAGGTCGAGGGTCTGTGGCAGGTCGAGCGCGTCAGGTTGGGATTACAAGCCGATTTAGATTTGGCGGCTTTGCCTGAAACGCTGACGAACCCGGTCGTTGCCTGCGGCATCCCGGGTGTGACAATAGACCCAAAATGGACAGCAGAACCTGTGGCATTGGCGTTTGACTTACCGGGCACGGATGGCTTGCAAGTCGGGGTATTAATGGACCCATACCGCTCGGCGGCCCTGTCTTTTGACGGGGCGGAGGTCACCATGTCTACGGCGCTAAAAATTGGGGCGCTGCTCACGGATTTACCTTATGCACCGCCCGTAGTTTGGGACCGGGCAAATTCCGTTGATATCCACATGGCTGGCGGAGCTGGGTTTTCCGTCTTGGAGGCGGATGTTCTCAACGGTAAGAATCAATTCGCGATTGAAACGCTGTCGGGATGGGAGGTTATCGGCGCGGCAGAGGTGACCCTCATCGCCGAGCAAACATATCGTTTGAGCGGCTTGTTGCGCGGGGTGAAAAATTCGGATGATATGATGATGGAAACCGTGCCTGCAGGGGCAAGGATTATTATTTTGGACGGTGGTCTGAAAACCCTCACCATCCATCCGGATTATATCGGCGAGACCGTCAATATCGCCGCCTCTGCTGCGGGGCGGACCGGCGTTCCAGCGCAACACATTTATAGTGCAGCGCATCTGCGCCCGCTCTCCGTTGTGCATCTGACGTCTAAATCCGTCGGAGCCGATACGCAAATTAGCTGGATTCCGCGCAATTTGGACAATTCAGAAGGTGTTGACCCGACGGCGCAAGTCGAGATTAGCTGGCCGGGTGGGTCTATGGCGGCAACAGGCACTTCCGCTATCGTCCCAATCGTGCCGGGGTCAGGGCTTGAGGTAACGATAAGGTCTTTCAGCAGTCTCGCCGGATTTGGGGCCGCAAAAACCATCCGCGTCTAAGCTGTTGAAACCCAGTATATTTCACCTATTTAACCTACATGGCAAAGAACCCTTATACATTGCTCGGCGTGGCTAAAACAGCGACGGAAAAAGAGATCAAATTCGCCTATCGAAAGCTCGCGAAGAAGCTGCATCCGGATGTGAACCCGGATAATCCGTCCGCCGAAGCCAAATTCAAAGAGGTGACGGCGGCCTATAACCTCTTGTCCAACCCGGATTTGCGCAAGCAATATGACACCGGGCGGGTCGACGCCTCCGGCCAGCAACAAAACCCCTTTGCGGGCGGATTTCGCCATGCCAATGCGCAAGGTGGTATGGATACAGGGTTTGGTGGTTTCGGGGGAATGGGCCAAGACGACATGGCCGATATGTTCTCATCCCTTTTCGGCATGAACATGGGCGGCGGCCAACGACGTCGTGGCGGTATGGGGGGCGGTATGGGGGGCGGCTTCCAACAACGCCAATCGCCGCCGCAAAAAGGGGCGGATGTTCGCTATAAGCTGAAAATGAGCCTCAAAGATGCTTTGACCGGCGGGGTTAAGGATTTGGGCAAAGGGCTAAACGTGCGCTTTCCCAAAGGAATCAAAGACGGTCAAACCCTGCGCCTGCGCGAAAAAGGACGTCCGGGCGTCAATGGCGGTCCCGCTGGTGATGCGCATGTCAAAATCCTTGTGCAACCCCATAAGCGCTTGAAACGAGACGGAAATGATCTGAGCCTGACGGTTCCAATTTCATTGTCTGAAGCCATGAAGGGGGTGACCGTTGAGCTCGATATCCCGACGGGCAAAGTCTCGCTCTCAATGCCGGCGGGGACAAATTCTGGCAAACGATTCCGGCTGAAAGGAAAAGGCGTGCGCGCGAAGGACGGGACGGGCGACCTCTATGTCACCGCGCAAATCGTGCTGACAGATGGCGAGCTGGCCGGGGCGTCGGTCTTGGCGGCGCAGTTGCCGGATGGTGAAAAGCATGATTTGCGGCGGAAATTGATCTGATTCGGCCTGATCGGCCTTGATGCAACCTTTTATTTACCTTCTGAAGTGATCCAAGATACTCATTCAGAAACCGTTCAGGGGCAGGGCGCTAGAGCGACTCAATGACGATAAAACGCCATATATTTTCCGCTTTAATAGCGGGTGTCCTGTCACTCAGTGCAGCGAGCGCGCATGCGAATGCTGCGTGGAACGGTGCAGTTGTGCTCGAAGCCCAGCGCTCTATCACGCCGGCCGAAGCTAAATCGATAGCGCAAAAGAAATATCCCGGCGGTGAAGTTGTCGACATTAAGCGCCGCGGCGACACATATAGCGTCCGCGTTATCAAAAAATCCGGCAAAGTTGTCGACGTTTTGATTGACGCGAATACTGGACGCGTCAAAAAGTAACCCAAGAGTTGGTTCCCCGGCGAAAGGTCCCCTCATGCGACTTCTTATTGTTGAAGATGATGTCGATTTATCACGTCAGCTAAAATCTGCCTTTAAAGATGCGGGATATGCCGTTGATACGGCTACGGACGGTGAGGAAGGTCATTTCCTTGGGGATACGGAACCTTATGACGCAGTTATTTTGGACCTCGGCCTGCCCTTGATTGACGGCGTCAGCGTTTTGCAGAAATGGCGCGCGGACGGGAAGAGCTTCCCCGTGCTGATTCTTACGGCGCGCGATCAATGGTCCGAAAAAGTTGCCGGATTTGACGCTGGCGCAGATGATTATTTGACCAAGCCTTTTCATGTCGAAGAGTTGATGGCGCGCTTGCGGGCTTTGCTTCGCCGGGCCGCAGGTCACACGACGGATACGATAGAGCTGGGTGATCTGATGGTTGATAACCGTGCGGCGCGGGCCTTTGTTGATGGTATGGCGATTAAGCTCACCAGCCATGAGTTCCGGCTGTTGTCTTATATGGCGGCGCATAAGGGCCGTGTGATTTCCCGGACAGAGCTCGTCGAGCATATTTACGATCAAGATTTCGACCGCGATTCTAACACGATTGAGGTCTTTGTCGGACGTTTGCGCAAGAAGATCGGAACTGATCGTATTGAGACAGTTCGGGGCCTCGGTTACCGTCTGTTAGATCCGGAATCTGAATCTAATTAATAGGGCGAAACGCCTTGTCGATAAAAAAAAACGTCAAGACAAAATCCCCGCCATCCCTTGTTTCATCTTTGGTTCGGGCAGCTGCACTTTGGGCTGTGCCGGGATTGATTTTTGTTACAATTGCACTGGGTCTCGTCTCCCGCAATTCCTCCTATCGTAGCTTTGATGAACCGCTTGAAAATGCCGTACTCGGATTAATTGCGAGTGTGGAGACCGGTGAAGACGGTATATTACGTTTGTCCCGGGAATTGCCTGACCCGCGCTATCAACGCGCCCTATCCGGTCGATATTGGGTTATCGGAACAGCAACGGAAGTCGTCGGGCAAGACCGATATTTCATTATTCCTCAACTCTCCTCTCGGTCGCTATACGGGGCGCTTCTAGATATCTCAGAGGCGGACTATCAAATCTTGGCGCAACAAGGCCAAGACCCTGTACGCTTCACGACGGCAGGGCCGGATATTGATACAGATGAGAATCTGCGAGTTGTCGCGCGGCAAGTGATCCTGCCGGATATGACGACGCCCGTCGTTGTTCTGGCAGCTGCTGACAGCGCGGACGTTGCGCGGTCAATTCGGAATTTCATACTAACAGCCATTGCGCTGCTCATATTTTTGTTGCTGGGATTGATTTTCGCTGTCTATGCGCAGGTGCGATTAGGGTTGCGCCCGCTTTTTGATCTGGGTCTTCGCATTGCGGATGTTCGCGAAGGGCGCGCAGTTTCCGTTGAGGGGGAATATCCTCTCGAGATTGCCCCTCTCGCGACAGAGCTTAACTCACTGATTTCCCATAATAAATCCATCGTAGATCGTGCTCAGACCCATGTAGGCAACTTGGCACATGCGCTGAAAACACCTATTGCAGTGCTGCGCAATGAAGCGGAGGCCGCAGTCACGACGCCGTCCAGCATTGTGGCGAAGCAGACTGATACAATGGCTGCGCAGGTGGATCATCACTTACGCCGGGCTCGCGCCGCGGCCCGGGGTCAGGCCATCGGCGTGCGGGCTGATATGGACCCCGTGATTGACGGCTTGGTCCGGACCCTACCGCGCATCTACCGGGACAAGGATTTAACGATAGACAAGATCGGTGACACGGGACTTATCTTCCGAGGGCACCCGAGAGATCTGGAAGATATGATCGGTAATCTCATGGATAATGCGGCCAAATGGACGGCCAGCCGAATCGATGTGACCGTGCGAAAAATTGAAGAGGGTTTGTGCCGCGTTCTGATCGCGGATGACGGGCCTGGTTTGACGGCGGATGAGATTGAGACCGCGCTCAAACGCGGCGCGCGATTAGACGAAGCGACCCCCGGCAGCGGATTAGGTCTGTCTATCGTCAAGGATTTAGCAGATGCCTATAAAGGGTCTCTCACATTCTCGCGGTCGAGCGCCGGTGGGTTGCAGGCGGAATTGAACCTGCCGATCGCGATTGATCCCTAGGTTAAAAAAAATGAGATTTCACACGTGAGTAAACCACCAATCGCATTGGAGGCCCGGGATTCCCAAGACGGGCGATTATTCTCTCCATCTGCAGGGCGCAATAAGGGGGATATTGCGGGGGCCTTGTCTGAGGTTTTGTCGCGCGATGCAGCGGTTCTAGAAATTGGTAGCGGAACGGGCGAGCACGGGATCGAGGCTGTGAACCTGCGCCCGGATTTGCGCTGGCAATTCTCTGATCCTGACGCAGCATCCCGCGCCAGCCAAGCCGCTTGGGGGGCACATTCGAGCTCTGATTTTGCCGCGCCTCTTGCGCTCGATATGTCGGAACCGGCGTCCTGCGCGCAAATAATGACCCAGTATGATGCGATATTTAGTGCGAATATGATCCATATCGCGCCCATTTCCGCGCTGCATGGTTTGGTGAGTCTGGCGGTAGAGGCCATAAAACCCGATGGAAAAATGGTGCTTTACGGCCCGTTTTTGACAGGCGAGACCTCTGCGCCGTCGAATATTGACTTTGATGCGTCTCTAAAACGCCGAAACCCCGCTTGGGGTGTGCGCGATTTAGTCGATGTTAAGCATATATTCGCAAAGCAAGGCTTTAATACCTTGCAGCTGCGCGACATGCCCAAAAACAATTTCCTCCTGGTTTTGTCTCGACGCTGAAGAAAAGTCCGAATGTGGACGTTTCGTCATGTTTTGGACAGTATTGGGTCATTCGGACCCGTGCAGTCATGTTCGTGGAAAGGGTATATTGTGTCGAAGATGAAGTTGACATTACTAGGGTCAGTGATGGCGTTTGGGCTTGCGCCGCAAGTCGTGGCGCAAGATGCGACCGTGGTTTTTGCGGATGCTGACACCTATGAAGTTGTCTTGGACCAGCCCGTGGCGTTTGAGCTGAACGAGGCTAATTTTAAATCTCTGCGTGATCTCGGGATTAACCTTCAACCAGAGAATATTTCGGGGCAAACCCTCCCACCTGCGACTGGAAATCCGGCGCTAGGGGCAGCGCCGCAAACGAACCTCTCCGTGGTTCCGAACAGTCCCGCTTCGGCGCAGCCTGCGACGAATATCCAACACATGCCGATAAGCTCGCTGCCCTCTATTGCGAACCTCGTGGACCGCGTTAGCCCATCCGTCGTCAATATCGTCGTGACAACGGAAAGCGGCGAAACCACCAGCGAGGGACAAGGGTCCGGTTTTATTATCAATGCGAATTTGGAAGTTGTGACCAATTACCATGTCATCGAAGGCGGAACGAATATTGACATCGAATTTAATGACGGCCGCTCTTACCCCGCCGAAATAATTGGCACAGACGAAGAAACCGATCTCGCCTTGTTGCAACTTCAGACGGATGAGAAAATTCCTCACGTCAATTTCCATCAAATTAAGGATCTTCGGATTGGGGATTGGGTCGTTGCGATTGGTAATCCATTTGGCATTGGTCAATCGACGTCACTGGGTGTTATCTCCGCGATTGGCCGTGAGAAAGTGGATAGCGGATCTTATGTCGATTACATCCAAACGGATGCAACGATTAATCGAGGTAACTCGGGTGGACCTTTGTTTAATTTAAACGGTGATGTGGTTGGCGTAAATTCCGCAATCTATTCCCCGACCGGCGCGAGTGTCGGTATTGCTTTCGTTATCCCGCACTACACGGCGGAACGTATTGTGACTCAATTACGTAAGAATGGCCGCGTGCGGCGTGGATATTTGGGCGCAGGCCTGCGGACAGCGGAATATTCTATTGACGGTGAACCCGGATTTTTCAAAGGCGGTGCAACGATAAATGATGTGTTGCCGGGCTCTCCCGCCGACATCTACGGCTTGCAGGTCGACGACATTATCTTAGATATTAACGGACAGGTTGTGAAAAACTCTGTCGAAGCGACCCGCGCGATTGGACGCATTCAACCCGGCGAAGTCGCAAAGTTCATTTATGAGCGCGGCGAAAAGACCTATGCGCTGGATGTTCAGATTGGGGAACGCCCCGAGAAATATGAAATTCAACGCGCGAGTGCCGAGGTGCAAGGCCTGCCGCCGCCCCCGCCGCCCGAAGATAAAGCGAAACCGAAGGTCAATATAGATACGGGTATCCATGTCCTCGATATTTCGGCGGAATTCCGGTCCGCGATTAATATGCGCCCTGACCAAGTCGGCGTGTATGTAGAGGCTGTTGATCCAGGCACGGCGGCAGAACAAGCCGGGTTCAAGCTGGGTATGGTATTATTGGAAGCGGATGGACAGCCCATTGCGGAAGTCGCAAAATGGAAGTCTATCGTCTTAAACGCCAAAGAAGCCATGCAGGACGGTATCGTTGTCAATGTGCGCCGAAAGGATGGGACTGAAGGCTATATGGTATTGCCACTGGTCGACTATCAGCAGGGCGACCCTATGGCGAATGTTGACTTTACCCTGATTAGAAAAACAAGTTTTGACAAACAATTAGAGTAGAAACCAATCGACTGGGTGGGGACCTATGGAGAATAAGCAAATGAGAATATTAGTCGTCGAAGATGACTCGGTCGCTGCCGAATATGTCCGCAAGGGCTTAATGGAGGCGGGACATGTCGTAGACTTGGCCCCTGACGGAGATTTGGGTTTGGAAATGGCCCGCGCTGCCGATTATGATGCGTTAATCTTGGACCGTATGCTGCCAAAGCGAGATGGTTTAGAAGTTCTTGCGGATCTCCGCGAGGATGGCGATGCTGTCCCTGTGTTAATTCTATCGGCCTTGGGCGAAGTTGACCAGAAGGTTGAAGGCTTGCGTGCAGGTGGTGATGATTACCTCGCGAAACCTTATAGTTTCACCGAGCTCTTAGCCCGCGTCGAAGCGATTGGCCGCCGCTCTGATCCGACGGCTGCGGTGACAAAGCTGAAAGTTGGCGGTCTGGAAATGGACCTTTTGGCGCGCACGGTGCGCCGCGATGGACAAAAAATCCTACTGCAACCGCGTGAGTTTCGCTTACTCGAATGCCTCATGCGGAATGCCGGACGGGTTGTGACCCGCACGATGTTGCTTGAAAAAGTCTGGGACTACCATTTTGACCCCCAAACAAATGTGATTGATGTTCACATTTCGCGCCTGCGTGGGAAAATCGACAAGGAATTTGAAGAACCGCTTCTGCACACAGTTCGCGGCGCCGGCTACAGACTCCAAGTCTAGGCGCGGCACGTCTAAGCCGTTAAAGCCGTATCTCCATGTTCGGCTCACTTCGTAAACTCTATCGTAACACGCTCTTTAGATTGTCTCTATTGGGCGCGTTACTCTTTGTGCTCTCGCTCTTCGTGGCGCTGGGCTATATTTATTATGCGACGGTGCAGAGCGAATTACGCCGCGTTGACCGCGCTAATGAAACCGAAATCGCTGAGCTCCAGGAGTTTTATGACCGGGCTGGTCGCGCCTCTGTGGAACAAGCGCGTCAGGTTGGGTTTATTAGTCAGCTCGAACCCGCGACCTCTCGGACGTCGCGGCAGATTTATCACCAGAACGGAATGGAGCAGATTAACAACCTCGTTATTGCGAGGGGGCTGTCCTATGGTGATTTGCCTTATGAGCGGGTTTACATCCTGCAAGCCGGGGATTTCGTGACGGGAAATCTGGCCTTGCAGCAGCTTGAAAAAACGGCTGAGGAAACAAACCCTCTGCTAAGTGCATCGGGCCGGCAATTCACCCAAGTTGACATTATTTACCCGCTTAAAAAACTAGACGAGTCGGAACCTGAAGATCGCAGAGCCCGCGCGATGGCGGGGAATATTTTCCAGAACGGTGAAGCCACTGCCAAAATTTTGGTAGGACGAGATGTTGAGAATATCGAACGCACGGGTGAACGCGTTCGGACAGCGATCCTAACATCAGCAGGCATTGCGCTCCTTTTGGGTATGCTGTCTTCCTTCATAGTGTCCCGCCGTTTCGCGCGCCGCGTGGAAGGATTTAACCGCCTCGCGACGGATGTGCGGGCCGGGAATTTGGACCGACGTGCGCCGCGTAATTATTCCGAAGATGAAATGGACCTATTGGCCGAGCATCTAAACGCCATGTTGGATCATATTTCTCGTCTGATGCAGGCTATGCGCTATGCGGGTGATAGTGTCGCGCATGACCTGAGAACGCCGCTTACACGCCTTCGGACACGGTTGGAAACAGCGGCGGTTGAGTTGGGCGAGACAGATGAAGCCATGGTTCTTTATGCGGCGGCAGGGGATGCGGATCAGCTTTTATCTACCTTTGATTCCGTGCTGCGGATTGCCCGTCTGGAAGCGGGAGAGCGCCGAGAGCTTCTGAAACCGCTGGACCCGAAACCCATTCTTGATGATTTAGCCGAGCTATATGAACCCGCCTGCGAGGATGCCGGTTTGAGTTTTGAGGCTGATATTGCGCCCAAAACTTTCATTCTTGCGGATCGAGGATTGCTGTCTCAAGCGGTTTCTAATTTACTTGAAAATGCGATTAAATACACGCCGCGCGGTGGGTCTATCGCTTTGGCAAGCCGTAAAAAACGTGGGGGTTTCATCGAAATTTCTATTCGGGATGACGGCCCAGGTATTCCAAGTTGGGATCGTGAACGGGTCAAGGAACGTTTCGTGCGATTGGATAAGTCGCGCTCATTGCCGGGAAGTGGTCTGGGATTATCTTTAGTCGAGGCCGTAGCTGATCTTCATCGGGCGGAATTCGTTATGCTTGATAATGAAGACTTGCCCGCAGTCGATAAGGGCGGCGATCCTGATCGTCCGGGATTGAGCGCCGCCTTGATTTTTCCGCGCGCTAAAGCCGAAGCCAAGACGCCGACAACCCCGTCTTAGGACTGCGGGTTGTCTTAAAAACATCAACGTTATGCGGCGTTATTTCGTTGCGCTGGGTGCGGCGGCGCATGAGGGTGAGGCTGGTCCGTTGTTATGTCTTGCGGGGCGGGCGGAGCCTGCGGAACGGGGTGTTGAAGATCAGGCGCTGCAACGGACCCGCTGGCTTGAAGAACTTCCGCAATATCCTGCGCCAGACGCGAAATCTCGCTGCCGACTTCGTTGGATTCCGGCACGGCTTGTTTGGCCTGAACAGAGACAGGCAGCGTAAAGGTCACTGTAGTGCCTTCGCCCACGACGGAACTGATTTTGAAATTGCCGCCATGCAATTCGACCAAAGATTTGGAGAGCGCCAGACCAAGGCCTGTGCCTTCATGCTTTCGGGAATGCTGACTATCGATTTGCTCAAAGGGTTGAGCCAAACGCGCGATATCGGCCTCGGAAATTCCGATACCCGTGTCAGAGACATGAACAATGAGACCAGCAGATTTTGATTCAACCGCTAAGCGCACGATGCCGCCCTCGGGTGTGAATTTGATGGCATTGGTTGTAAGGTTCAAAAGGATCTGTTTGACAGCGCGAGGGTCAGCATCAATTTCGGGCGTCTCGCCGCCCTCATAAATGAGTTTCAATCGATTTTCATCGGCTCGTCCCCGCACGATACGTATGACCTGTCCGATCATATCCGACATAATCATGGGTTCTGTGTTTAGTGTCATTTTCCCGGCTTCAATCTTGGACATATCGAGAATGTCGTTAATAAGTGACAGCAAATGCTGGCCGGAGAAGAGGATGTCTTTCACATATTCTTTGTAACGCGCGTCGCCCAATGGCCCGAACATTTCTTTTTTCATGATGTCGGAGAAGCCGTTGATTGCGTTTAACGGGGTCCGCAGTTCATGGGACATATTGGCCAAAAACTCAGACTTGGATTGGTTGGCTTCCTCCGCACGGATCTTTTCTTGCTCGTAATTTTCAGCGAGTTCCACGATACGTACTTGAGACTTTCGTAGAACATTGATGGTTTTTTCCAGCGCGTCCTGATTGACTTGTAGCTGCTGTTCACGTTGTCTGATTGTGGTAACTTCGGTCCCGATTGACACGCGGCCACCGTCAGCCGTGTGGGTCTCCAAATAACGAAGCCATCGTCCATCCGTGAGTTGGATTTCACTCCCTGAGACGTTTCCTAATTCTGATGTTTGCGCGATATTCTGGGTCGCGTGATATTCGACCGTCGCATAGGGCATGCCTTGTTGCAGTTGACCGGGTTTAAAGCCAAAGAAATCCTCGAACTTATTATTCCATAAAACAAGACGGTCCATTTGATCCCAGATAACGAAACTATCGTTCATGGATCGCAGGGCATCAAACAAGCGGGCTTCGGCTGATTGCATGCGTGTCTGCGCGCCGCGCGCTTCTGTAATATCGAGTGCCATCCCAATAACGAGTTTAGTTTGGTCATCCCGTTGGGTCGGCCGCCCACGGCAGGATAAGAAGATAGGTAAATTTGCGGAGCCCAATTCAATTTCAAAAGGCCCGTTCAGCGTCGCGCGTTTCAACAAGCTGTAAAACTTGTCCCGTTGAGCCATCTGGAAAAGGGCCAAAAACTGCGGGAGAGGCAGGAGAGTTTCACTTTCGGCAAGCCCCATCGTTTTCGCGAGAGATTTTGAAAGAAACGCCGTGTTACGCGTCAGGTCGACTTCCCAAATTCCGCCATTGGACCCGTCAACCGCCGCGCGGTAGCGCTGCCGCGAAATTTCTTCGACGTTGTTTTGCTGCCGAACGGCGTCAATTTGCTTCAAGAGTTGATTTAACAACATCCAGATTAACCAAGCTGACCCCAAAAAGAGCAAGCTAAAGAGCATCAAATTTTGCATGAAGCTGGCGTTAGCTTCGCGGGGCTGAACATCCATTACCGACAGATATGAATTTGGAATCCGGACCGCGCCAAACCAAACTTTTTGATCATTTCGGACATGCTGAACCACGGTGGAGGTCGCGGTTCCGCGAACAGCCTCCGTTAGGCGGTTTGCTGAAATTCGGTAAAATGTCTGTGGACCTTGAGAGGCCACGGCGGGCGGGCCGTCAATAACGCGGCCAGAGTCGCGGATTAATGAGCGCGTTCCAACGCGTTGTCCGATGAGAGTTCCCGGCGCGAGGGCGACGACGAGGTAGCTGTCGCCAGATTTGCGTGTGAGCACAGGGGTTGCTGTGCCTTTTTCATTTATGAGCGAGTCAACAGTGACTCCGTTGTTCGGAAAATTCCGGCGGTCCAACGACGCCAGTTGAGGTCCGGCTCCGTTTGTGTCGGCTAGGACATTTCCGTTTCCATTCAAAAACGCTGCGCCGACGACATTGCGCGACCGATCAGCGAAATTGACGATTTGTTGGGAACTGCCGCGCAAAGCCAGCGCCGTATCCATCCATTCAATCTCTGCATCGAGCGCCCAGGCGACGGACGTCGCATTTGATGTCAATGCTGCGTCAAACTGAGAGATTTGATCTTTGCGGTCTGTGTTCAGGTCATGGATAAATTTACTGCCCGCTAAGACGAGGAAAAGGGTAAAAAACAAAAGCGTGGAAATAAGTAGTCTTTTGAAAACAGCCCGTCCGCCTAATCGCTCTGAGAGACGGCTGACAAAATCATCTCCGTAAACAGAATATCCCGGGGGCGCGGTAAATGCAGCTTGGGCGGCGGCGGGGTGAACCGCAGGACGCGGCATCGGAGAATGGCCAGCGGCTGTCACGGGTTGAGCTGGCGCAGCGTGGGCGCGCGGCGGCGTGTAGGCGGAGGGCGGCGAATAGGGGCGAGCCGTCGTCGCTGTTTGCCGGGTGACCGGAGTATCTAACTGATACGGGTGTGGACCACGACCATTTTCCAAAACAATATTTCCCTTCGCCCGTCGGCAAACCCCGTAACCGCCTTAGACCTTCCAAATTTACGCGAACGTGCCAGAAAACCCACGAATCATTACACTATAGGGTTAGCGTTGACCTTCGGCGCAGTCGAACAAAACGTGGTTAATATTGTGTTGAAATACAGGGCCAGGAGACGGTTTAAGCTGAAAAATCGTCTTAAAGCCGCTATAAAATGCGGGTCTCGGGTTCTGGTCGTCCAATTGCATAGCCTTGGGCCGCCTCAAAGCCGAGTTTGGTGACGAACTCCCGTATCTCTTCAGTTTCGACGCCTTCCGCAATAAAACGCACATCAAGGGCCTCTCGCAATGACAAAAGCGCCTTCAAAATCGCACGATCTCGCGCTGTGTTATAGGCCGCCGCAACGAAGCCTCCATCAATTTTCAACCAATTGCAGGGTAGCGCGCGCAAGTAACGGATAGAGGCCGCGCCCGCGCCAACATCGTCCAAACAAACCGGATGGCCTCGGGTCTTCAATTCAGAGAGCAGTGCATCGGCCAATCCGAGGTCGGCCATATCCCAACTCTCGGTCAGCTCAATTATTAGTTTGGTCGGCGAGGCGTTAAGCGCGGTCAAACACGCCATCACCGAGGCTTTGAAATTTGGTTTATCGACGGAGGCGCCTGATAGGTTGATCGCGATGCCTGTCCCGGTCGGATTTTCATTGAGGACCAAAATCGCTTGCGCCAGCATTGAGAGGTCCAAATCTTTTATCACGCCCGACAGTTCAGCGGGGCGAAGTACGCCTTCCAAATGATCGTCATGATCAAAGCGGACAAGCCATTCGTGATGATGAATGGCGCCGTCAGCGAGGTTGACAATGGGCTGCCGCAGGACTGAAAATCGTTGTTCCGAGACATGATCGCGAAACCCTTCTGCTGTGCGTAAAGTCGACATGCGGATGGGTTATCATGGAAGCGCGAAGAAAGCGTTTACGCCATTAGGTGCAGGCCCAACCAAAGGCGAGGCTATCGAGATGGTTTGGGCATTGGGAAATATGGCCAATGCCGCCGCCGAAGTTAAATGATCTTGTGTGATCCTCGTCCAGTTGAATGATTGGGTTCATTTCTTTTTGGCATTCGAGGCAATTGGGTCTTTCTGCGCCCTGTATCCAGTGCGGCCATCCGCCAAATTTATGTCCTTGATAAGGCTCTGCATCTTCAATTTGCAGATTTTCTGATCTGTCTTCCCAATGTGGAATATCTTCAATTTTTTCCCAACGGACAATATGCGCGGCAGGATGGATCTTCGTATCCTCCGGAACTCGCCGACAAGTCCCTTCACTCTTAAGAATAGACAGGTGATGTTGGGGGTCAAAAGCAGCCCAGCCGCCCATGCCGACGCAGTCCTCAGCTTCGCAATAAAAGAGGCGAATAAGTCCTTCTCCGTGGTTGAACCCGGACTTTGCCAGGGCTTCTAAGTCATATTGCATCATTAGGCTAAGCGGGTGCTCACAGCTCCCGCAGTTTGGCCAGATTTCGTCATCTGCCATGTAGGGACGGCCGCCGATACGGCTCGCACGCGGTTCGCCTTCACCCGGCTTTGTATGCAAGAGCCAGCCAGGCTTTGAGTGCTTTAAGAGAGCTTCAGAGGGCTGATTAGTCTGCGGTTTGTGGGTTTGATCGACTGGCATTGACGGTTTTATTGGTTCTAACGAGGCCACGAGGGCAGATGCTATCCGAACCGGGTCAGTTGCATCTGGTGAGACCATTCGTATCTCGCTCAAATCCACAGATTTTTCTGGCGAGGGCTTCTTCGGCGCATTCTTTGTTCGGTTGATCATCGGCATCTTGGTCGCTTTAGACGTTGACGGTTTGCCTTTTAGCCAATCCAATAATCCCATATCAGTTTCCCTCTTACACGCCGCGTGTTTTTTCGGCGATTTCCAACACATTCTTACTGGGCTTAGCTGCGATGATGCGGTCGAGTTCGGCGCGGATGAGGGCTTGACGGTTCTTATCTAATTTACGCCAAATTTCGAACGCGCCCAGAAGACGCGCCGCGATCTGCGGGTTGCGGCTATCCATTTCCAAGACTTGATCTGTGAACCATTCATAGCCTGATCCATCGAATTTGTGGAACAGATTTGTATTGCCCATGGCAAACCCGCCAACCAAGGCGCGGACCCGGTTTGGATTGGTTTTTTCATATCGCCGAGTTTTTGCGAGATCGATGATGGAGTCTATGCCGCCCGCATGTGGGCGTTGGGCCTGCACGGAAAACCACTTATCTATGACGAGCGGGTTTTTCGCCCATTTGACGTAGAAGTCTTCCATAGTCGTCTCAACCCGTTGCCCACCAAGGCGGGTGAGGGTGAAAAGTGCGGAAAACTCATCCGTCATATTTGTCGCTTCGGATAGTTGGTTCTGGGCCAGATTTGCCGCAAGCGGATCGTGACGTGCGGCGAGTAAAGCCAAGCAACGATTGCGTAGAGCCCGGCGTCCAGCAGAGGTCGCATCGGGGCTGAAAACACCGGTGTCAGCCAGCGCATGATAGCGCTCCACAAGGCCATCGCGTAGATGGTCGGCGACCGCGCGAGAGAGCCATTTCCCGGCCTCTTGGACCGCAATTGGATCGACCTCCTCAAGGCTTTGCAAGACCTCCATGGGTGCTGGAGGTGTGATCGTCAAGGCTTTGAAAGCATTGTCAAAATCCGGGTTATCAAGTGTGCGTTGCAAGGCTTCGCAATAGCCGGTCAGGGCCTTATTTGGCGCTGGTATTTCACCGCTTTCAATGGACTTGGCCATGTTGGCTATCAACTGCCGCGCCAAAGTTTGCCCGGCTTCCCAGCGGTTAAATGCGTTCGGGTCAGCCCCCATCAGGCGCAGCAAGTCATCTGTCGAAAAATCGGTCTCTAAGGTGACTGGAGCAGAGAAGTCTTGAAGCACTGAAAGAGAATAGGGTTGGTCAATTTTTGGGAGCGTTACACTCGATGCGCTCGTCGTGAGGATTTTTAATTGCGGTTCAGAAATCGGCCCGTCATCCCCCACCATTTGCCAACGAATAGGCATGACCAGATTTAGTTTTTCGGGTTGGTTCGGCGTTGGCGCGGTGGATTGCATGAAATGAATGCGGGATTCATTTCCTGCCAATGTCTCGCGCTGAATGCGGAGTTTCGGCGTCCCGGCTTGCTGATACCAGATTAGGAATTGCGCGAGATCCACATTCGCCACCTCCTGAAAACAGGCAAGGAATTGCTCGACAGTGGCGGCCGTGCCGTCGCATTTTTCAAAATATAAATCAGAGCCTGCGCGGAATGTCTCAGGTCCCAAAATCGTTTTTAGCATGCGAATTAATTCCGCACCTTTTTCATAAATCGTGGCCGTATAGAAGTTGTCAATCTTCATGTAACTCTCGGGCCGCACGGGATGTGCAAGAGGGCCAGCATCTTCGGCGAACTGCCGCGCGCGCAGTGCACGCACATCTTTAATGCGCTGGACGGCTGCGCCGCGTTGGTCCGCAGAAAATTCCTGATCGCGGAAAACGGTAAAGCCTTCTTTCAGGCAAAGTTGAAACCAATCGCGGCAGGTGACGCGGTTGCCTGACCAGTTGTGGAAATATTCATGGGCGACAACGGATTCGATCCGTTGGAAATTAAAATCCGTCGCGCTCTCAGCATCAGCGAGCAGCAGCGCGGAGTTGAAAATATTTAGACCCTTATTTTCCATCGCCCCGAAATTAAAATCGCGCACGGCGACAATCATGAACCGGTCGAGATCATATTCCCGGCCAAAGGCCTCTTCATCCCATTTCATCGACCGTTTCAACGCGTCCATCGCATATTCGGCTTGAGGTGCATTTCCCGGGTCGACAAATATTTCGAGCGGGATGTGGCGGCCTGACACTGTGGTGAAGCTGTCTTCCAACATATCAAACTCACCCGCGACAAGGGCGAAGAGATAGGCGGGCTTGCGGAATGGGTCGTGCCAAACGGCGAAATGTCGCCCCGCAGCAGCTGCCCCTTCTTCAATCTTATTCCCATTGGCGAGAAGGTAAGGGTAGGTCGCGATGTCAGCTTCCAGACGCACCGTGAAAACGCTCATGACATCGGGGCGGTCCGGGAAATAGGTAATGCGGCGAAAGCCTTCGGCCTCGCATTGGGTGCAGAACCGCCCGCCGGATACATAGAGCCCCATGAGGACGGAATTCGCGCTGGGGTTACACACGGTCCCAATCTCGAGGGTGAAACTCTCCGGCGTTTCGCCCAGCACTAGCTTTTCCTGATCCAGCTTATAATCCGAACGCTTAAGCGCTTTCCCGTCAATCTTCACAGATTTCAGGTCAATATTTTCGCCGTTCAGAACTAATGGTTCATCCCGCAGACGTTTAACTTCAATCTTGGATCGAACTGTGGTCGCTTTCGGCTGGAGATCGAAATCCAAATAAACAGACGTCAGCTTATGACTCGGCGGTGTGTAATCCGAAAGAAGTGTGGGCGTTGGGGCGGTGTCAGTGCGCATAGTGTCGGGTCCTTCTTGAAGGGACTGTTTGGCGAAGACTGAAGTGGAGTTCAATGATTTAGGTAAGTGGCGCTAAATCATGGAGACGGGCTAATTCCCGCACGTTATGGCAACATTTTTTAAGAGCTTTGCGTTCTTCGCTAGAGCCACAATTTGAATTGTAGCCTTCTCTAAAAAGGAGTTGCTTTAATGTTCTTTTTTCAAATTCATTGACATTCTTGAGTAGGTCTCCGTCCATGAGGAATGTGGTTACATAACCGACTACATCTTGTTCAATTTTTTCTTGTTCAATATCATTCTTTATTCCAGCGGCTTTCCAAAAGCATTCATCAAGAAATTCAATTGAGTTATTCAAAACCTTTAGTGCTTTCTGTACGGCGCTTGTCACATTTTCCATAACTACTCTCCTTGAGAATCACTTTGCCTGAGTAAGGTGTTTTAAATCAACACCCCTAACAGCAACTCCTTTCAACCGTCATTGCAAGGCTTGTCCTTGCAATCCATGGAGCCGAGAGAGTGGTTTCTCTCGTAAGATTCCTATTTGGCGCATGTTCTGCGCCATGGATTACCGGAACAAGTCCGGTAATGACGGGGTAGGAGGG
>CAZSKH010000013.1:15016-18357 GCA_964607395.1 uncultured Algimonas sp. | reverse complement strand
GCGTTGAAATCCTGCGTCCCATGATGGTGTTCGGCCATGATGATGCCCCGCACGGCCACATGCATATTCGTTTCACTGATGTTCGAATTCCCGCAGATGCGCTTTTGATTGGCGAAGGTGCAGGGTTTGAAGTCAGTCAAGGTCGCCTTGGTCCCGGCCGAATTCACCATTGTATGCGGTCTATTGGGCAGGCTGAGAAAGCACTGCAATTATTATGTGAGCGCTCTTTGCAGCGCGAGGCCTTTGGTAAGCAGCTCGCGTTTCTCGGGGCGAACTTTGACATCATTGCCGAGAGCCGTATCAAAATCGAACAGGCGAGATTGCTTTGCCTGAAAGCGGCGTGGGCCATGGATACGATGTCTAAACGAGATGCTGCACCTTGGATCTCCATGATTAAAGTTGAAGCGCCTCGCATGTCTTTGGAGGTCATTGATCAAGCGATGCAGATGTACGGTGGTACGGGCGTATCCCAGGACACCCCTTTGGCAGGCATGTGGCAAGGGCAGCGTACATTGCGCTTTGCCGACGGGCCTGACGCGGTGCATCGCAGACAGGTCGCGCGTAAAGAGCTACGCGCCTATACGAACCAAAAGATATAATTTAACGGGATTTTTAGCCTATTTGGTTAGTTAACCCCCTCGCAGTCGCTGCGGGGGGATAAAGATGACTTTTATTGACACTGAGCACTCCGAATTAGGGTTAGCTGTAAGCAGTCGTCAGTCCATTGGATTGGCTGTAATTTTCACGGCCACGATTTTTCTCTCCGCCACACTCCTGTTTTCAGTCCAGCCGATGTTCACGAAGTTGATCCTGCCACTTCTGGGCGGGGCCTCGAATGTTTGGAACACGGCGATGGTGTTCTTCCAAGCCATGCTTTTAGGTGGATATATTTACGCCCATTTGGTCTCAAAATATTTGCCCGTAAAAGCGCAAATTGCGGTTCATGCCTGTGTGACGATGTCCGGTTTTCTTTTCCTGCCGCTTGCTGTCCCAGCTGATATTATTCTTCCCGATAGCGGGATGCCAACCCTTTGGTTACTGGGATTGTTCGGCGTTACAGTCGGTTTGCCTTTCTTTGCACTCTCCGCCAATGCACCGCTGCTACAGCGCTGGTTCAGTTTGACAGATCACCGTGATGCCGATGATCCATACTTCCTTTATTCCGCAAGTAATGCCGCCAGCCTTATTATTCTTTGCGCCTATCCATTTATTATCGAGCCTAACACGCGGCTGGGCGGTCAGACATTTAGCTGGGCCGTTGGCTATGCCGCGTTGCTAGTAATGCTCTTGTTTACGGCTTTTGCCTTCTCTCGGCGGTTAGCGCCTGTGACGAAAACGATAGATGTCGTCGATACCGCGTTTAAGCGGGCAGGGTGGAAGCAAAAGGCCTTCTGGATATTCTTGGCGTTTCTTCCGTCTAGCCTGATGCTGGGCGTCACGTCCTACATGACCAATAACATCGCCTCGACGCCGTTTCTTTGGATCATGCCGCTTGCACTATATCTTCTTACTTTTGTGATCGTTTTTGCCCGTAAGCCAATTGTAACTGCGCAGGGGCTTTCAAAGTTATTTCCATGGGTTGTCGTCGCAGGGTTTTTGTTAATCGCCCCAAATTTCCCAATTGATGTTATGGGGCATCAGTTCAACACCTCGCCGCCGCCTATCGTGCAAATCCCCTTGCTCATGTTAGTTTATTTTCTAATTGCCCTTTATTGTCACGCCATTCTTGTCGAGAAACGTCCGGCAGCTTCCGGTCTCACAGAGTTTTATATTCTCATGTCATTCGGCGGTGTATTGGGCGGCATATTCAACGCCTTAATTGCGCCGGTTATATTTAACGCAGTTTACGAGTTCATTCTGGTTTTAGCTTTGGTCATTTTCTTACGCCCAACAGGTATCGAAATGCCGAAAGCCGGAGAAAAGCCATGGACTTTATTATTCATTGGACTGGGTGCTGCTGCATTCAACGCCGCCATAATGCTCATTTCTGGGACCCAACTTCCGCTTATTATCTTCCTGTCTGTGGCAATCATTGCGATTTCTTGTATGCGGTTTGAGATCAATAAGTTCGTCAAGATTGGCATGTTTGCAAGTCTCGGATTGGTGGCCATAGTCTTTGATCTGTTTGGGTCCGAAAGCCTGTATAAAGACCGATCTTTCTATTCGCTCCTATCAGTGCGATCCTATGAAACTGATAATGACGGTCCGGTACATATGTTTGTACATGGCGATACCTCCCACAATTACCAATTACGTGACCCCGCCTTACAAAAGGTTCCGACCTCATATTACCTAGAAGGCGGCTCAATTCACGTCTCAATAGAAGCTTTGCGTAAAGATCTGGGTGGAACGATTGATGTGGCCGTTGTGGGATTGGGGGCCGGCGCTATGGTTTGTTTCGAACAGCCCGGTGACAAATGGATGTATTTTGAAATCGATCCTGCCGTTGTCGACCTTGCCAGAAATCCGAAATATTTCAGCTATATCGATAGCTGCGCGCCGAATGCGGATATTCGAATTGGTGATGCTAGGCAGAAGTTAAATGATGTTCCGGAAAAAGCGCTAGATATGATCGTTATTGATGCGTTCAGTTCTAATTCCATTCCGGCACATCTGGTGACGCGGGAAGCCTTGGCGTTGTATCAATCACGGATGACAGCTGAAGGGTTGGTCTTTTTTCACACATCTAACAAAATGCTGGATGTGACGTCGGTCGTTGCCCGTTTGGCGGAAGACGCAGGTTTGACCGCAAGGTACATTGACCTAGACGAATTCCCTGGCAATCCCTACGCAGAATATGGGTCGCGTGCGACGGGTATTTTGATGGGCCCAGAAGCCGTGATGCAGCGCGTCACCTCTGGGGATGATCGGTTTACGAATTGGACATCAAGCCGCCATGTGAAGGTTTGGACGGATGATTATAGCTCGATTATGGGAACACTTTTGGCGCAGACCTTGAAAGACGGGAAGTCGACAGCCATAATAACAGAGTAAGTCTTTTAGGAGTCTCTCTTGCCCTCATTCGATGTCGTATCCGAAGTCAATCTGGCAGAAGTTGATAATGCCGTTCAAAACGTCACACGTGAAATTTCCACGCGCTATGATTTTAAGGGGTCACAGTCATCTGTTGAAGTCAAAGACGGGGGTCTGACCGTGTTTGCTGACGACGAGTTGAAATTGAAACAGGTACAAGAAATATTACGAGGTAATCTGTCCAAGCGCGGAATTGAACCGGGTCAATTGGATTATGGTAAAGAAGAAAAGGCGACAGGCATGGCCGTGCGCCAGCGTATCTCCGTCAAAGAAGGCATTGATAAAGAGACCGCTAAAAAAATCGTCAA
>CAZSKH010000013.1:0-14916 GCA_964607395.1 uncultured Algimonas sp. | reverse complement strand
CCAATCGCGTGGCTAGGCTGCATCGACGGAATGACGCCAAGTTCTACAAAGCGTTCAATGTCCCCGGGTTCAATAATCTGAGAGTGTTCGATCCGCCAACGCGGCTCTTTTTCGGCCCATTGCGATTGCGGCACTCTGTCAAAGGCCGCTTCATACCAGTCCAATATCATACGATTAGCGCGGTCCCCAATGGCGTGAGTGTTGACCTGTGTTCCATTGCGCAAGGCCGCGTCGAAAATTGATTGGGCAGCGTCTTCTTTCAAGAGTAACAGGCCTGAGTTTTTCTCATCATCAGAATAGGGTGCCAAAAGAGCTGCCCCGCGAGAGCCCAAAGCTCCGTCCGCGTAGAGTTTGATCGCCCGTGTCGTGACAAGCTGGTTTGGAGCATTTCGCAGGCTTGTCATATTCGCGAGAGTTTGGTTTCGGCCAGAAAGTAAATCCAGTGAGTTATAGACCCGAATTTTAACTTTCTTGTTACGAGCAAGACTATTGAGCATCGATACGTCAGCTGGATCAACAGACATGGAGTGGATATTGGTCCACCCTCGGGCGGCATAAAGGTCAGCCCCGCGGATATAGGCCTCGCGTTTTCGGTCTTGGGTCAAAACAGGCATAAGCGGATTGATCAGCGCGGCTGCGTTGTCAATTAACATCCCGGTGGCCTCGCCTGAGGCGTCTCGGTTGATGGCGCCTCCAAATGGGTTTTCCGTGTCTGCTGTAATATTGGCCCGGGTGAGGGCGAGCGTATTGACCACGCTTGCATGTCCGTCGGCGCGTTCTAAAATCACAGGATGGGACGTGGTAACCGCATCTAAATCGCTACGATTGGGAAAGCGTTCTTCGGGCCAATGGGTCTCGATCCAGCCCCGGCCATAGATGGTTTCACCTTCAGGCGTTTCTTCGACGGCAACTGCAAGTTTGGCTTTCAAATCCTCTATGGAGGCCAAGCCTTCCAGATTGAGGGTCATTTCTCGAAGGCCGCTGCCTATGAGCTGCCCATGTGCATCGGTGAAGCCAGGGTAGGCGGCAGCGCCTTTGAGGTCGACGGTTTTTGAGTTCCCTCCGCCGTGCTCACTACACCAATCGCCTGTATCGTCTCCGGCATATGTGATGACCCCTTTTCGAATGGCCACCGCGTCAACCTGAGGCGTTCGATCATTGGCTGTGTAAATTGGACCGCCGGATATGCACCAGGCTCGGGCGAAGTTAGATGATGTGTCAGCAGATTTTTCTGCCTGACAGCTAAACAGCAGTGTCGTGGCGAGGATGGTGCTAAGGACAGATTTTTGAGCAAGCATAACAGGAACTCTCTTTCGAGAGCCCCTATGGCCTAGTTAAGGGTCAGGCCGCAAGGTCCGAAGCAACTTGCCCGGCAAAAACGCGGTCCATTGCGCCTAAAACTTCCGTAAGCTTAATGGGTTTGGCGAGCGCATCATCCATTCCAATGTTTTTACACAGCCGTCTTTGCTGATATTGCGGGTCCGCTGTCAGCGCGATAATTGGAATATCGGTAAAGGGTTTTTTAGATCCTCTAATCGCAAGGGTCGCTTCGATTCCATCCATAACCGGCATATGAATATCCATCAATACCACATCATATTGCGCATTGGCTTCATGTGCCGTTTCTAAGGCTTGGATGGCTTCTATTCCATTTTCAGCCACATCAATATGTTTGACCAATGTCCCCAATAGCGACGTGACAACCATATGATTAGTCGCATTATCATCCACCACGAGCACTTTAAGCGATGCGTACTCTGATGCGGGCGGCGCTGCACCTTCTAACATGTTATCGACGAGCGCTTCGCTTGTTTCGTTGCGACGTCGGTTTTCTTCCCGCCGATCTTCCTGAATTGGTAGAGTTAGGGCAATGACTGTGCCCTCACCAGGTTCAGATTTTGCCGATATTTTGCCATCCATAAGCTCGATCAATTGTTTAGTGATGTTCATGCCAAGACCCGTGCCGCCGAAACGCCCCGCGATTGTTTGATCAGCTTGAGTATAGGCCTCGAACAGTTTCGCGAGCTGCGCCTCGTTCATGCCAATGCCTGTGTCTTTTACAACGGTAACGAGGTTGTTTTGCCCGCTTTTTTCTAATGTCGTCAAGACGACAAGAATTTGGCCTGCCGGGGAGAATTTGACTGCATTGGAAATCAAATTATTGAGGCACTGTTCATATCGATGAGAGTCAAAAATGATTGATTCGGGCACACTCGGGTCGATTCTACACTGTAAATCAATGCCGTTTTCAACAGCTTTTTGCTCCCATAGCGCGCAGACGGCTTCGACCGCCTCAATCGGGGATGATGCATGGGGGTCTAATTGAATCATAGACTCGGCGAGTTTGGTATGCTCCAGACTCTCATCTACAATCCGGATGATTTTCTCAGCGGAGGTCTGGATGAGTTCGAGTTTGGGCATGATTTTGGGGTTTCCATCATGATGGATCAAGGCGTCCGCAATACCAACAACCGCATTCATTGGCGTTCGAATTTCATGTGACAATCGACCCAGAAATGCGTTCTTTGCGCTCAGCGCTTTTTCAGATTGCTCAATGGCTTTGCGCAGGTCGTCTTGAACCCGTAATTGCGCCGTTACCTCCGTATAGAAGAAAATATAGCTGGTAATGATGCCTGACTCAGAAATTTGCGGGGTGGCTTGAAACTTGACCCAGATTGTATCGGCTTGATTGTCCTTTGTTCGGAAGGTTCCCGTCCAAGGCTGTCGTGCGGCATGAGCACGTCGCCAGGCCACCCTCAACTTAGCATAATCGTCGGTATTTATTAGGTTCTTCAGGTCGTCTTTGACCAGCCGGTGTGCTAGATCTTCATTCCGGCCGGAGCGAGACACATCACTATAAGCTTGGAACCGTTTGGTTTCGATATCATAGATAATGTAACCAGATTTGCTGCTGTCCAAAGCCACTTTCAAAGCGTGTTTTTGGACGTAGGATTTTGTGACATCACGGCATCCTAAGACAAATAACCCATCGTCTTCCTGGTCTTGGCTGAATTCAACGCGGCGTCCGGATGGCGTTAGGAAGTCCATGATATGACCAATTTTCTCTGGGGAGCTAATTGGTTTGCAAAACTGAGCCTTAACCAACTCAACAAATATCTGCGGATCGCCCGGTCCGAAATCTCCGCGAAGGGCAAGTTGTCCGGTGACGTCGAGGAGATTCTTTCCTCTATAATCGATGGACGTATCCAATTCCAAGATTTCAGCGAATCGGCTGTCATAGAACTTAATTTCTAATTCGGTATCAACAACGAGCGTGGCCATTCCGCAAAGACGGGACGCGCGAGATAGCCATTCAAACTGTAAAGCTTGAAGCTTGGATAACGGAATTTGAGGTTCAGACACGATATCAGGCGATACATGGGTCATTTTGGGGGCCTCAGCGGTTAATATATATTCAATTTGCCCCCCAAATACGAAAATCAGGTTAAGGCCTGACGTCATAACGATAAAATTTCGATCAGATAGCTAACCCTGTGAAAGCCCTGACGCAAACACCCAAGTTAAAATTAAGCCAAGGGTGCAATGAGCGGGCCGAGGTCTCCGGAAAATAGGGGCGCATTATAAAAATTAGGAACGAGGTCGTCTTGGAATCCTTGTTATTTACGGGCGGGATATCCGTCCACTTCGGGCATAATAATTGAAATGAAGGCGGAAGAATATCGCTGGCCTCTTCAAAGTTCAAAACTACAATACACCTATGTTTAAATCAGTCGTTATCATTGGTGCCTCCCATGCGGCGGCTCAAACCAGCGTGAGCTTGCGGCAAGGCGGCTGGGCTGGCGAGATTATTGTCATCGGCGATGAAGCGGTATTGCCGTATCATAGGCCGCCATTGTCCAAAGATTTTCTGTCTGGACAATAGGCGTTGGATGATATTTGATCCGGCCAGCGGGGTCCTACCAATCCGCTAATATCACAATGCGTCTCGGTGAACGGGTCAAATTAATTGATAGAGACAACAAGACAATATTCACCGAGACAGGGGACAAAATTTCTTTTTCGAAACTTGTTCTGACCACAGGTGCACGTATCCGTCGTTTGCCCGTGGACGGACAGGATCTCGAAAATGTATTTTACTTGCGCAATACCTCAGATGCCTCGGCCAAAAAAAACAAAGCGAAAACTGCGAAAACTGCTATCATTATTGGCAGGGGATATATTGGCCTGGAAACGGCCGCGTCCTTAAGGAAACATGGGTTAGATTTCAAAATCCTAGAGGCCATGCCGCCTATTTTACAGCGGGTCACCGCATCAGAATTATCGAATTTCTACAAACGCATTCACGCTGAGAAAGGCGTCATCATCTTGGAAAATGTCAAAATGCAGGTCTGAAGATTGGAAATGGCATAGAGGTCAACGCATTTTCTCAAACATCGGTTGAGGACATTTATGCCGCTGGGGATGTGACCTGGTATCACAACCCAATTTATGATGCACACATCAAGTTAGGGTCTGTTCGAAACGCCATTGAACAAGGCAAGATAGTGGCCTTCCATATAAATGAAGCTCCAAAGCCATTTAATAGCCTGCCTTGGTTCTGGTCGGATCAGTTCGATCTCAAACTACAAATTGCGGGATTAGCAACAGGTTATGACGAGGTAATTATCCGGGGTGACATCGAAGACAGCCGAAGCTTTGCAGCCTATTACTTTAAGGACGCCTCTTTATTGCCGTAGATGCGGTCAATGCGCCTCGCAATTTTATGTTTGGCAAAATGTCGCTAACTCGCGGCGTTAATCTTGACCGGGAAAAGCTGGCTGACTTGGCGAACGAGCTTAAGACCTCACCATATAGAGATGTTCGACATTCGCAGCATCATAGTAATTTCTGCCGGGTGGGCGGTGATTTTCCTATCAGTATCTAATAAACTCCCGACTTGACCCTTTCATAGATTCTGGGGAAGCTGTTCGAATGAAACCTCATCTCTTTATCGCGTCAGGATTTTTGATTGCTGCGATCTTCTTTATGCGTGGTCTTGAGGCCTTAAGCGAGCCAGGTTTGGGGCTTCGCGAGCTTTATATTATCGGTGGATTTCTGATTGCGGGGGCCTTGGTTCATACGGGGTGGAAAGAACGAAAAGCCCGTCAATAGGGTTCAGAATTTCAGTCCAAACCCTTTCCTTTTCTTAAGTGGTGTTCTGGAGCAGGGCTAACCCGTAGCGTTCGTATTGAAAGATATTCGTAGGACTAAAGAATGCGAAAAGGAATAGGGGAGTGAGTTTTGAAACCGACAAATGAATATGACGCAGCAGGCTATTGGAAGGCAACCATTCGGCTTACGATCTCGCTTTTAGTGGTCTGGTTTCTCGTGTCCTATGGCGCGGGACTCTTATTTCGAGAGGTCTTAGATATTTTTTCGCTTGTGGGCGCACCGCTTGGTTTCTGGTATGCCCAAAACGAAGCAATTTATGTCTTCTTGGCGCTCATAGTGGTCTATTGCCGCAAGATGACCCATTATGAGAAGAAATTCGGGATCAAGGGGTAAGCTATGGTCGATCCTTGGACTATTTTTTGGGTCATCCTAACATTTGGGATTTATATTGGTATCGCGATTTGGGCAAAAGCCGGCTCGACGGAAGAATTTTACGTTGCCGGTCACGATGTTCATCCGACCGTAAACGGAATGGCAACAGCGGCGGAGTGGATGTCCGCCGCGTCCTGTCTTTCAATGGCTGGCCTAATCGCATTTCTTGGCTATGGCGGGTCCGTTTATTTGATGGGGTGGACGGGCGGTTACGTGTTGCTGGCTTTGCTTCTCGCACCATATTTACGAGAATTTGGAAAGTTTACCGTTCCCGACTTTGTCGGTGATCGTTATTATTCCAGGCTCGCGCGCGTTATCGCTGTAGTCTGCGCTTTGTTCGTCTCCTTCACCTATATCGCAGGGCAAATGAAGGGCGTTGGCGTGGCCTTCTCAGGCTTCTTGGGCGTTTCCTATAATGCTGGTATTCTCATAGGTATGGCGATTGTGTTCGTCTATGCGGTGATGGGCGGCATGAAGGGCATCACATATACTCAAGTTGCGCAATATGTTGTTCTGATTTTTGCTTATACCGTGCCCGCGATCTTCATGTCGCTGGCGATCACAGGGAATCCCGTTCCGCAACTTGGCTTTATTGGGAACGCAGCCGGAACAGATGTGAGTATGCTTAGCAAGCTCAACACAGTCGTGACTGATCTCGGTTTTACCGAATATACCTCAACGACGAAATCTAAGTTGGATGTCTTCTGTATTACGGCAGCCTTGATGTTCGGGACAGCTGGATTGCCTCACGTCATCATTCGTTTCTTCACAGTAAGTTCCGCGCGAGCCGCTCGTAAATCTGCGGGTTGGGCTCTAATGTTCATCGCGCTGCTTTACACCATTGCGCCAGCCGTCGGGGCATTTGCGCGAATGAATTTTGTCGATACGGTCAATGAGGCCGTCTATATTCAAGATAGTGAAAATTACGAGGAGCGTGCAGCCGAAATTTTGGCCAATGGTAAAAAACCTGTGCCCGAATGGTATAAAAGCTGGGAGAAGACGGGACTTCTTCAATATGACGACCTGAATGGTGATGGCATCATGCAGTATCGGGGTCCTGCGGCTCCGGATGGCCTGAAAAATGAAGTCGTTCCGAACCGAGACATATTTGTGCTGGCTAACCCGCAAATTGCAAAGCTCCCGAGTTGGGTTGTTGGTCTCGTCGTCGCGGGCGGCCTCGCGGCTGCGCTCTCGACGGCAGCGGGGCTGCTGATGGTGATCAGTTCAGCCGTTAGCCATGATCTCATGAAACGCACCTTCAGGCCAAATATGTCGGAGAAACAGGAGATGAGGGTAGCGCGAATAGCCGCGGCGGTGGCCGTCCTTTGCGCGGGTTTAACCGGGATATATGCATCGCAATTGCCCTTTGTAGCGCAGGTGGTCGCCTTTGCGTTCGGATTGGCCGCGGCTTCTCTTTTCCCTATCATTTTCCTTGGGATATTTTGGAAACGCATGAACCGAGAAGGCGCGATTGCGGCGATGCTTGTTGGGATTGTTACGACCTCAGCCTATATCGTGTATTTTAAGTTCATGGGCGGAACCACCGCAGGGTGGTGGTTTGGTGTTTCACCTGAAGGCATCGGATTTGTTTTCATGTGGCTGTCAACGGCGGTTGGTATCGTCGTCTCTCTGATGACGCCTGCGCCTCCACAGGAAATCCAAGATCTAGTTCAGGATATTCGTATCCCGGGCCAACGCACGTACCATGGTATGGCAGAAGGCGGCATGTCTCCCGCCGAATAGACGTCCTGCCAAGATGCCGATGAACAAGCTGCGTTTTACGCACAGCCGCGGTTTTTTCATTTGACAGTCAGGGATCTCATAACACCGCCATTCAGTTGAGCAGTTTGCAGGATTTTATGTGGCAAGTTCTAACCACTATTTGAAGAACTGGTAGTCTAGTCGCGTGTGCCAAGCAAAGATCAAAAACCTCCCCGAACTCTCTTGCCTCCGATAACGCGCTGTCAGACCTCTCTTCTTTCTCCAATATATCGAGGTCTTGAACCCCTGCCGCCAGACAGGTGGCCCAAGCGGCAGATTTAGACTAACTGTCTGTTATCATAGCGCTATCTTGAATCATCAGGAGGTCGGCTGCAAACTGCATTTCAACGGCAACTGCATCTTCCACAAACAAGACCTCTTCATCATGGTGAGGCGAGAGAGACATGAATTCAGCGTTAATGTCGAACATGTCTGATGCGGATGCGATAACACTAATATCCCCATCTTCCGTGAGATTTATCGCGCCATCATCCTCAAGGCTGAAACTCGCGAGAGCGTCATTGGTCCCGAGATCATGCGGAGCTATGTCCACCAATGGCGTGAAGGGCGAGTTCAAGAGGTCATCCTCTTGGGCCAGCTCGCTATTTATGTCTGCAAACAGTGCCCCGAAATCGGAATCTTCGGCCGTTTTGACCGTGCCATTTTCATCCTCATCCTCAACCACAACCGTTACATCCTGCGTAACGGTGTTTTGCCCATCAAAAACTTCGACCGTAAACTCATAAGTGTTGTCCCCATTTGCGTCGCCGGGATTTTCGAAATCAGGTGCTGCAATAAATTCGAGATCACCGAAGAAAGAGCCTGGTCCACTGCCATTCTCAACAATCGTGAAGAATGCTGCATCGTCTCCAGTTAGCGTGACTGTAAGATCGTCATTATCCATGAAATCTTGAACATCCACGAATCCGCCGAAATCGTCAGTGTTTTCAAATGCAAATCCTCCCTCCGCCACTAACTCTGGCGGAAAATTGACCTCATTTACAGTAACCGTAAATGTTTGAACTGTCTCATTTCCTCCATCTGACGCAATTAGATTGAAGGTATAGACATTGTCTCCATTTTCATCATTCGGAAACTCGAAAAGTTGAGGCGCTTCAAATGCCAACTCGTTCCCGTTCATAATAGCGATTACACCACCACCCTCGCTACCTGTTTCAAACCTAAATGTTACCAAGTCGCCGTCGGCATCAGTGGCTTCCAAAAGAGTAATAAAGGTCTCACCTTCATCTACGGTAAAATCGCTTGCAGTAGTGAAAACGGGCGCATTTTCGCTCTCGAAAACATCTCTGACGGTGATGTTCACAGTTTCAAAAACTTCATTGACCCCATCCGAAGCCACGATCTCTATCGTGTAAATATTGTCGCCATCGGAGTCTAATGGCATTTCAAAATCGGGCGGGGCGCTGAACGTTAATCTGCCGGTCGTTGCGGCTTCAAAGTCCTCACTGACGAAAGTGAATACACCAGCGTCTTCGCCCCGAATAGAGAGTGAAATGATGTCTCTATCGGCAAAATCATCTCCTTGTAGTGATAAGGGTATAAACTCGCTGTTCTCGTCTACAATCACATTATTCTGTACTGATAATCGGGGGGGTAAGTTTACGTCTAGTAATTCAACTGTTAAAATTTGAACGGTTTGATTTTCTGTTCCGTCATCGGCGGTGATTTCAACTGTGTAAAAATTGTCGTTGAAATCGTCAGGTTGGTTAAAGTTTCGGCTAAAACTAAAACTTAACTCACCTGTAGTTTGATCAAGTCTGAAGCTGTTTTGATCCTCACCCCCGGATATAAATAGCGACGGAATCTCACCATCTGCATCTTCAACAACAATGGTTTGAATGAAAATATCTCTTTCATTAACTGCGATAGTGTCTGGAGAAACGAAAATAGGCGCATTTTCACTTTCGAATAAATCCCTAACATTTATCGATACATCTTGAATGACTACATTTGCACCATCTGTTGCAACAAGTTGAATTTCATAAATATTGTCGCCATTTGCATCCAAGGGCGTTTCATAATCTGGATCAGAAATAAAGTTCAAACTTGTCGACACAAATACGCTTGGAGTATTGTTCGAGAGTATGAACAAGCCGGCATCTGGGCCTTGAATTGTAAATGTCACAACATCTTGGTCAGGAATGTCTCGCGCAGAAATAAAATCGATAAAGTCTCGATTTTCATCTATGACGTAATTCGCCTGTGCATCAATTACGGGCGCCACATCCACATCTAAAACCTCAACGGTGATCGACTGAGTCGTTTGGTTTGATGACCCGTCATCTGCGGTCACTTCAACTGTATAAAAATTGTCGCCACTTTCTCTAAATGTTTGGGTGTTGCGAAAACTCAGTTCTCCGGTTTGGGAGTCTATCTGGAACCTGAAACTATCCTCACCTCCAGATATAGAAAATGTTGGTGCTTCGCCATCCGCATCATTCGCCGTTACAACTAAAATCTGTGTCAAGTCCTCGTTGACAGTTACTGAATTTACTGACGTAAAGACTGGTGCATTTTCGCTTTCGGGTACGTCTTCAACGACGATTGTGAATGTATCGGTCGTTGTATTTACACCGTCAGACACGCTGACTTCTAATTCGTAGACATTGTCACCATCTGCATCGAGAGGCATTTCAAAATCAAACGCGGGAACTTCGATCTGCCCCGATGCAAATTCATTTCCGTCGAAAGGCGTGAACACAAACAACCCTGCATCAGGGCCGCCCAATGTCAGGGTTAAATCTTGACCGTCAAAAATGTCACGAGCCGACACAAAGATACTAGACTCTTCATTTTCAGCGATGAGAACAGGATTGGTCGGTAAGGATAGAGTTGGCGCGACATCGGTATTTAATATCTCAATATTGAGGAGTTGAACCGTGGAATTGCCGGTCCCATCATTTGCGGTGACTTCAACTTCATAAAAATTATCATCAAACGAACCTTCGGGATTAAATACCAACGTTCGATTCAGGGTAAGTTCGCCTGTATCGGCGTCTATACTAAAGCGGAAACTATCGTCTCCACCTGTAATGAGGAAGGTCGGAGTCTCTTCATCTGCATCGGTGGCCGCAACCGTCCCAATTAGAGCTCCAAAGGGACCTTCATCTGCTGTGAACGTTGCCGGAGATACGAAGACTGGCGCGTTTGCGCTTTCGAAGATGTCTGTGACGGTGACACTCAGTGTCTCCGTTACCGTATTGACGCCGTCTGACGCGATGACCTCGATTGTGTAGACATTGTCGCCATCAGCGTCAGTGGGATTTTCGAAATCCTGAGTCAAAAATTCAATTTGACCAAATGCGAAACCAGTGCCCTCAAAAAACACATTCAGACCAAAAGCCTCGGTATCGCCATTTCCGAGACTCAAGGTGAGTTGCTGCAAGTCGAAGTTTTCAAAAACGTCAACGCCGAAAATAGCAAAGCTATCGTTCTCTGCAACCGTATCGGGCGCATCAATATCAATCGTAGGCGCAACATCAATGTCCTCGACGTTAATAGTCAGAGTTTGAACGGTTCGATTGTTGGTTCCGTCGTCTGCCGTGATTTCCACCGTATAAATATTGTCGTTGGAGTCTCCCGGCTGATTAAATCGAAGATCACCATTGGCTTCGAGCTCGCCAGTATTCTCATTAATGAAGAAAGCAAATGGATCGTCTCCTCCGGTTATGGAATATGTCGGGGTTTCGCCATCCGCATCATCAGCATTCACAATGAATGAAAAGTCCGGACCTTCATCTACTGTGATTGTATCCGGTGTTGTGAAAATCGGAGCATTAGGGCTCTCAAAGATATCCAGAACAGAAATTTGAAACAGCTCTACCGTTTCATTTGTGCCATCCGTGAGCGTAACCTCGACTTCATAAATATTGTCCCCATCTGCATCGAGTGGCATTTCAAAGTCAAAATTCTGTTCAGATATGATCGAGAAGCCACTCCCATCCGGGAATGCAAATTGGTTGAAGATCGAGAAAAGAGCGGCGTCATCGCCGCCGGTTATTGTCGCGGTTATAAGATCTAAATCGCGATCTTCAGCTGAGAAGAAAGCAACGGTGTTCTGAAAGTTACCGGGATTATTATTCTCTGGTGTAGAAAACTCTGTGTCGCCAAAAAGCGTGGGCGCAAAGTCGAGATCATTGACCGTGACCAAAACAGTCTGAAGCGTTGATTCCGCGCCTTCTGTCGCCACAACAGAGACTTCATAAACATTATCACTATCCTGGTCCAGAGGAGTGGAAAAGGAAGGCGGCGCAATGAAGGTAAGCTCGCCCGTGAAGAAGTCTACGCTGAACAAAGCGTTGTCACCTCCGGTATTAGGAAGAACATAAAATACCGGCGTTCCATCCGCGTCAGTAGCAGTCAGTTGCATGTCCGCATCTTCGTCAAACTCATCAACGGTGAAACTTGTATCCCCTGAAAAAACGGGTGAACTTACATTATCAACTAAAGTCAGGCTAAGCGTTTGGGTTGTCGAAAGCTCCCCGTCGGAGGCGGAAATAATAACCTCGTAAACACCGTCGCCATCCGCATCCGCCGGGGGATTTGGATCGCCAGTCGCAATGAAACTTATAACACCGGGAAGGGCAGAGATGCCCCCGCCGGGACTAATCGAGAATAATGCCGCATCGGCACCGCCAATAATTTCATATGTCAAAGCATCGACAAAGGTAAAATCGGCATCGAATATTAGCGCTCCGGAATTCAAAAGTGCGGGGCCAATGGGCGTGCCATCGGCGTCGGAGGCGAGCACGAAATACGTACCGATGGAACTCGCAATCGTATCCGACGTCACGAATTCGGGGGTAAATTCGTTGACGTCCGTGACGACGATAGCGACCTCTTGCAGGGTCGTGTGGACGCCGTCTGTCGCTTGAATTTCGAGCCGGAAACCCAAATCCTCAAGGTCTTCAGCATCTCCAGCCTCCAGAAGGAAATCCCCCAGTCTGTCATCGGTGAAAATTGTCTCGAAATCCGGTGCATCGATGAAACTCACGAGACCTGTCGTCTGATCGATAGCAAACAGATCGGCATCTTCCCCAAGTAGTTGATAACTTGTCCCTTGACCAAGAGATGTCGCCACAAATGCCGCTGTCGTATTTTCTTCGACAAAAGCGATAGTCTCGCTTTCGCCAGCAGGGGATTGCCCGCCGAAGATTACCACGCCGGCGGGGACACCGTTTACGCCGCTATTTGTGCTCACGATGAAATCAGGAATGTCGTCACCATTCACATCACCTGCTGCAGAAACCGACCTCCCCGTCTGCGCAAAGTTTTCGTCGCCGGCTACGGTGAAGCCTTGCAGACTGGAGAAATCATCCAAATCAATGACCCTTTGGTCAGCGTCAGGAAGCTGCCCAACATCAGCGCCGCCATAAAGAACGAAAGTCGCACCTGACTGGAACTCATTGAAAGAGGCCTCGGAGGTGGAGATTAGCGCATCAGCAAAACCATCATTATTCACATCTCCAATTCCGGCAAGAGTAAAGCCTGTGAGACCGTCAAATAGTCCTGCCACCGTTATGCCTGTGTCAGAGGTCAGAGTGGAGAGATCAAGAACCCGGCCGCCCGCGCCGTCATCCTCACCGATGCCGGCCTCGCTTCCGAAGACAATAAACGCAGCCCCATCTCTCGTATTGAAAAAGTCTGGAGAGCCGATCAGGAGATCATCAAAGCCGTCACCGTTGAAATCACCAAGAGACGAAATAGAACTGCCATCAGCTGTGATGTCCAAATCTGTTCCAATGATTCGAAGACCGGAACTTGCGTCTATATTGGCGAGGTCCAAAACGGACTCTCCGTCCGTATTGACAACGCCTGGGGCCGCTTGACTGCCAAATATAATGAAGCCCGCGCCTTGTGTGCTCGTCCCGAAATCACTTTCAAAAACAGGCGCGGCGACGGCGAAGTCCGCTAATCCATCGCCATTTACATCGCCGACCGAGCTAACGCGAAAGCCAACAAAGTCCGTCGAATCAATGTCACCGATAATTTGAAAACCCTGCTCCGGGGTGAGGGACGACACATCCACAACGGCGCGGCCTTCAGCGTCAAGTTCGCCAACTGAATCAGCTGTCCCGTAAACGACGAATGCACCGTTAAAGCCACTATCGCCCAGAACGACATCGGCGAGACCATCGCCATTAATATCCCCCGGTGTTGCAATCGGGAAACCAAAGTCATTGCCAAGGCCCACAAAAGCTTCATTCGTCAGGACAAGCCCATTTTCCGACGTTAAATCGCTTACGTTAAAGATTAAGCGTCCGGCGTCGTCAATCTCGCCGAAATCCAAGTCGCCACCAAATACGACGTAGGCCGCGCCGCTTTGTTCGCCCGCTAAATCCGAACCAGTCGCGCCGAGCACAAAATCTTCAATCCCGTCACCGTTGAAATCGCCAACAAGCTCGGCAACTTCCAGGAAGTCGAAACTAGTCTCGCCGGTGAATATGAAGCCGTCTTCAGCCTGTAAGTTGACTAGGTCCACAACAGCTTGTCCGTTGACGTTCTCGCCAAATCCATCGTCAGACCCAAAAATAACTGCAACTTGACCTGAATTTTCGCCGTTTATGTCTCCGCTGAAAGAATTTACTGCGACATCATCAAATCCGTTATTATTTATGTCACCTAAATTTGAAACAATCGGGCCGACGAGACCTCCTGATGAATCGATAACAGAGAATCCGGTCTCGGTGGATATTTCAGTTACAAGCGCAATTGGAGCGTCAACCTCCGCGAAGAAATCAGCAGGATTTAGGGTGTAAAGCTGGTTTAATGTCCCAATTTCGGAAATATTTCCTGCGGCATCTGTCGCGGTAGCCGCCAATAAGTCGCCGCTTAGGCTTGAAATCGCGGTGGAGAATAGGAATGAGCCGTCATCCTCCGCAACCGTTGAGCCCAAAGAAAGTGTTCCGTCGAAAATTTCGACAGTTGAGCCCGCTTCTGCAACGCCCGTAATGGCGGGCAAAAATTGGAAAACCCAAGCGCCATCTTCCGTCATAACCATTTGATTGATCAGTCCGACAGACAGAATTACTGGCGCATCAGGTGCCGTGTCATCAACGTCTGTTATTGCAATTTGAACGTTTTGATCTGTTGAGAGATCGCCGTCACTGGCTGTAATCGTCACATCATAAACGTTGTCGCCATCGGCATCGCCGGGTGTTTCAAAGTCTGGAGCATCGATGAAAGTCACAACACCTGTTGCGGCATCAATCGCAAAGAGAGCTGCATCATCACCTGAAAGTGTGAAAGTCAGCGTGTCGCCGTCCACATCCGTGGCTGTCGCCGTGAACGCAGCCGTCTGGTTCTCCGCTGCCGTGAAGGCTGGACCAGAGGTTACAGCTGGGGCTTCGTTGACGTCTGAGACAGTAATCGCAACATCTTGAGCGGCGGTGAGGGTGCCATCGCTAGCTGTGACAGTCACATCATAGATATTATCACCATCGGCATCGCCGGGTGTTTCAAAGTCTGGGGCATCGACAAAGGTCACGACACCCGTTGCAGCATCAATCGCGAAGAGGGCAGCGTCGTCGTCGGAGAGTGTGTAAGTCAGCGTGTCGCCATCAACATCGGTGGCCGTTGCTGTAAAGGCGG
>CAZSKH010000012.1:0-18403 GCA_964607395.1 uncultured Algimonas sp. | reverse complement strand
TCTAAATAGGCGTCAAACTCTGATACCCCGGTGGGGAAGATGAGCAGGCTCGTTTCTCTTTTCTTATCGCGATCCAATTCCCCGCAGTGGATGATTATATGTTCTAATTGGGTTTCTAAGTCTGCGGTCTCAATCACCGCATAGTGAATGCAGTCACTGTCAAATTCACGCTTGGCAAAAGGGCAGAAATTATGCGCAATAATGACTGATGAGAGCCATTTTCGCGTCTGATTTATAATCACCTGAGGGTCGGGCATAGAATCCATTGCGGGGTTTAGAAAATCACTGAGCTGACATGACATTGTCATGAAAGGCGGCTAAAGTCGCGCTATGAAACACTTACTCCCCCTTTTGGCTTCGGCCTGTCTTTTCACCGCTTGCGCCGCATCGCCAACGCCGTCGTCTTCCACCTCCGAAACGGGCGTGACGCCAATGTCCTCTGCAAAATTGGACAGCTCAAAAGCTTTAACCCGCATCGCTTTCGGCTCCTGCCTGAATGAGACCAAACAGCAGACGATTTGGAATACCATCGCGGCGGATGATCCCGATCTTTTCTTGTTTATCGGCGATAATGTTTACGGCGACACCTATAAATCCGATCCGCGTTGGCCAGACCCAACTATGCCGAAAATGCGCGAGAGCTATAACACGCTGGCAGCCGTTCCCGAATTTGCAAATTTCCGGGCGCAGACCCCGCTGCTGACGACATGGGATGACCATGATTATGGGGCGAATGATGGCGGCGCTTATTATCCGTTTAAAGAATTGGCGGAGCAATTATATCTGGATGCGTGGGACGTGCCCGCTAGCGATGAGCGCCGCCGCCGCGACGGAATTCATACGTCTAAAATCATCGGCCCTGCCGGACAGCGCGTTCAGATTATTCTGCTAGATACCCGCTATTTCCGTACCGAACTACAAGCGACGAATAAACGTAACGCCCCCGGCAAAGAACGCTATGTCCCGATGGAAGGCGCGCATGGCACGATGCTCGGCGAGGCGCAGTGGGATTGGCTTGAAGGCGAGCTCAAAAAGCCGGCCGATCTGCGCCTCTTGGTGTCGTCCATTCAAGTCCACGCAGATGGTCATGGCTGGGAAGCGTGGCGCACCATGCCTGCAGAGCGTGAAAAGCTCTACAGCCTCATTGATGACACAGGCGCAGAAGGCGTGGTGATTCTCTCCGGCGACCGACATGCAGGGTCTATTTATCGCCGCGATGATATCGTGGATTATCCCCTATATGAAGTGACGTCATCCTCTCTGAACCTCCCGGCGGCTGATTGGCGGGCCCAAAGCGGTGAGACAGGCATGGAGGCGGGGCCATATCGGCTTCATCCCATGCAGTTTGAGGCCAATTATGGCCTCATTGACGTGGATTGGGCTGCCAGGAAAGCCAGCCTGAAAGTCGTCAGCCCGACAGGCGGTGATTTCGTCAATAGCTTCGATTTCTAGCAGGATTAGTATTGAATACCTAATTTTCGCCCTTATTTGCCTGGAAACAATATTTACGCGGCCTTAACCCTCATGGGGGATGGCGTTGCAAAAGGGTCACAGGCTGTAAGAAAAGTCCATGACCCACAACCAATCGTGGTAAAACACATTGCTTGTTTAGGAATTTGGGCTAGGGAGCGCTCGTTATGCGCAATGAGCAACATATCAAGGCCTGGGTAACCACGCTGGCTGTTATTGGAACAGCCTCCGTTGTCATTCCAGCCATTGGCGCACAAGCGTCCAATCAGCGCGCCCAAGCGGATTGGGCCGAAGCTGCGGCAGATTTCCGCGCGTCTGAGGTTGAAACTGTAGCGTTTTCGCAAGTGGAAACGCCTCGCTTGCGGGATATCGCAGATATCCGCTCGCTCTCGCCCCTGCGGGCTGAACATCGCCGTTGGGCCGCGACGCGCGCGTCAGAGCATAAGTGTTTGTCGGAAGCGATCTATTATGAAGCGCGGTCAGAATCGCGCTCGGGTCAATTAGCGGTGGCCGATGTCGTCAAGAACCGCGTGAAGTCCAAACATTATCCCAGCACAATTTGCGCCGTTGTCTATGAAGGGCAAGAGCGTCCCTTCGCGTGTCAGTTCTCTTTCGCCTGTGATGGGTCAATGGACCGCGCCCCAAGCGGCAAAGCTTGGCAGCGCTCAAAAGATATTGCGCAGATATCTTTGACGGGTTTTGTGCCGGATCTAACGAAAAATTCGACGCATTATCATACAGCGGAAATCGAGCCAGATTGGGCAAGAACGTTGGAATTTAAGGCGCAAATCGGGTTCCACAAATTCTATCGTCCGAGCTGGCGCGAAAGAAATGTTGGGACGTCCGCGATTGCTATCGCGCCTCCAACTTAAGAACACGCCAAGCTAGGGCTAAGCGCTGTTAAATCGTCAGATTGTCTGGACGCGCTATGCCGCGCCGATCACAGGCTGCCAAAACCGTATTGCGTAAAAGGCAGGCAATTGTCATCGGACCGACGCCGCCCGGCACAGGCGTTATTGCCCCAGCGACAGCTCTTGCGGGCCTATAATCAACATCGCCCACAAGCCTGAATTTGCCCGGACGTTTCACGCTTGGCACACGGTTGATCCCGACATCAATGACGCAGGCTCCGGCCTTGATCCAGTCATCCTTCACCATTTGCGGACGCCCCACAGCAGCGACGAGGATATCCGCGCTGCGGCAGACAACGGGCAAGTTTTCCGTCCGGGAATGCGCGATGGTGACTGTGCAATTTTGCTCCAAAAACATGAGCGCAGCAGGTTTCCCGACCAAGATTGAACGCCCCAAGACAACGCAATGTTTCCCGGTTAGATCGCCAAATGCGGCTTTCGCCAAAATTACCGAACCTGTGGGGGTGCAAGGCCGCAATCCCGGTTGCCCCAAAACCAAGCGTCCGGCGGACACATCGGTCAATCCGTCTACATCTTTGCCGGGGTCAATTTCGGCAATAACGGCGTCGCTATTGATATGATCCGGCAAAGGCAGTTGCACCAAAATCCCGTCAACCTCCGCATCCGCATTCAGGGCCCGCACGATATCCACGACTTCGGCTTGCGTCGCTGTCTCAGCTAAGCGGTGCTCCAATGAGCGCATCCCGGCCTCTTCGGTGAATTTGATTTTATTGCGGACATAGACATGGCTGGCCGGATCATCACCGACCAGAACAACCGCTAGGGTCGGCGTGATCGCCAATGTAGACACAGCGGCCGCGACGCTGGCCCGCGTTTCCGCCGCGACCTGCTTACCATCAATCACATTATTCATGTCGAACCCTTATGCTCTAAAATCACCAATTTTCAACGCCTATTCTTTACCTTCCCCTAACAGTTACAGACCAAATTGCACCGAAATTATGGAGTTTGAAATCTTGGTAACACCCTGACCTGTTACCTTGGCAGCGACTCTCGGCTGTGGTTTAATCGACCGCGACCCTGCGGTCGAGAATTGCCCGCGCCCAAAATTGAAAGGTCCGCATGAATGCAATCCGCATAGCGTTAAACGCCGGAAGTATTGTCTGTGTGGCAATATTGGGCTGGCTGATTGTGCGGATTGGTTTGGGCGTTGCCCAGCCAGAGAGCCTGTATGAGCCCAGCCCCATCATCGCTCCCGCAGCAGCAGCCTCGACAGGCGTGTCCGTTGTATCGCATGACTTCTCATCGGACCCATTTGCTTTCGGCCAAGTCGTCAGCCTGCCTTTAGATATTCTGGATGATGCGCCGGAGACAACGCTGGATTTAAAGCTCAAAGGAATCGTGTCCGAGAGCAATGCCACGTTCAAATTGCCGGATGGGCAAGACAAAGCCGTCAAAGTTGGAGATGAGGTGATGAACGGCGTGAGCTTGACGCGGACGGCAAAGGACTTTGTCACGCTCGATGTGAACGGTGAAACGCAGAAACTCACACTGGAGCGCGTGAAGCTCGGCGAGAAAGAAACGAAAGCTAAAATCCTGCGCGCAATTCCGGCCACCAGTGCGCAATCAAATATGCCAACGCGCGATGATATCGAAAACCTCTTTTCCCAAGTTCAACTGACACCTAGTCTGACAATTATGCCTGACAAAACAACACAGATGCAGGGGTTCCGGATCAATGCTAGATCGGGCGCGGATCTGTCCAAATTCAAATTAAAATCCGGTGATGTTTTAACCCGGGTTGGTCCGATTATGCTAAATTCAAACAAAACGAATATCAAAGAACTGACTGAACTCGTCTCAACCGGGGCGGCGCAAGATTACGAAGTTATTCGCAATGGCGCCGCTGTCACCATCCGCATAGGCCAATGACCATGTCATTCAAAAAACTCCTCGCCACAGCCGCTCTGGCTCTCACGCTCACAGGTGCAGGCTTCACACCTGCATTGGCCGCCGATGACCACATCATCAATATGCAAGATGTCCATATTAAAGCTTTCATTGAAAACGTGGGCATTGTGACCGGACGCACCTTTGTCATCGACCCACGCGTAAACGGCAAAGTGAATATTGTTTCTGAAAAACCCCTCAACGACTCACAAGTCTTTGCCGTGTTCAAAGAAGTTTTGCGGGTTCACGGTTATACGGTTGTCCGATCCGCCAATGGGGAATATCGCGTGACCCTCTTGCAAGGAGCCGCGCAAGATGCGCCTTTCTCCGAAAGTGGCAATGGCGTTGACGGCCAATTCGCAACGACGATTTTACGCGTGCCAGAGGGGAAAGCCGCAGAGGCGGCGCGCCTCATCAAACCTGTCATGCACAGCCAAGGGCAAGTCTCCGCCAATCCGGACGGGAATATTGTGGTCGTTACCGACTTCGCGGAGAACTTACGCAAAGCGCGTGCGATTGTTGACGCGATGGGCGCGGGCGGGAATGTCCGCGAGATGGTCCAGCTGTCCCAGCTTTCCGTCTTCGACGCCGAAGACGCGTTGAAACAATTGGGCGGTCCAAAAGCGTCTTTTAAGGTCGTGGCTTTGGAAGCTACGAATAGTCTTATTCTCGAGGGTTCTGCCGCAGAAGTTGCGGAACTCCGGAATCTTCTCGCGAGTATGGATGTCGGCAGCACGACCCCGCGCGGCGCGGTCTCTGTTATCCCGCTTCGATTTGCGGATGGCGAAGGATTGAATGAGCTGATCCAATCGCTCTTGCCCACATATATTGTCGAAGGCCAACCCACACCGACAGTCGCCTATGACTCCGGATCAAATACGCTTGTCATAAGTGCCTCTGCCGAGGTGCAAAGCGCGCTGGAACAAATCATTCGCCGCCTTGATCAACGCCGCCCGCAAGTTCTGGTCGAAGCCATTATCGTGGAAATCTCAGACACAGCCGCTAAAGAGCTTGGTGTGCAATTTGCGCTTGGCGGCATTAACGGGTCGACTGTGCCTTTATTGTCCTCGAATTTTTCTCGGCAGGCTGGTAATTTGCTGAACATCGTCGGCGCATTAGGCGCGGATGACGTCGGCCTCAGCGACACAACACAGAGCACATTTGAAACCGCTGCGATTAGTTCCATTGCGGGCCTCGACGGCGGCGCGTTTGGCGTGGGCGGCAGCAGCAATGATGTGTTGTTCGGCATGATTATAAATGCGCTGCAAACCGATGAAGACAGCAACATTCTATCAACGCCTTTTGTAACGACATTGGACAATGTCCCAGCAACATTCCTCGCAGGTCAGGAAATTCCCATTACGACGGGCGAGAGCCTTGGCACGGCGAACCTCAATCCTTTTCGTACATTTGAGCGGCAAGAAGTCGGCATCCAACTTGATGTCCTGCCGCAAATTTCGGACGGGGATGTCATTCGCTTGGAGATCGAACAAATCGTCTCATCAATCTCCGGCGTGCTGACCTCGGCGGCTGGCGATTTTGTTTTAAACAAGCGCGAGATCACAACAACCGTCTTGGCGAATGACGGCGAGATTATCGTCTTGGGCGGTCTCGTGCAGGATGATGAGCAGATCACAGTCGCGAAAGTGCCAATCCTAGGTGACATTCCCGTCGCAGGAAAACTCTTCCAATCCAAAGGCAAAAACCGCGTCCAAACCAATTTGATGGTTTTCTTGCGCCCGACAATTATTCGAACGGCTGAAGATGCGCGTGCCGCGACACAAGACCGGTTAGAACGAAGCCGCGCAGTCGATTTAGACCAAAGCGGACGGATTGCCTCAAAGCTCGATACGCTTCTGATACCTCAGAGATAGACCCGTCATGTTGCGTTGGGTTTTTCCAGCTGTTCTGAGCGGCGTTTTGGCCTTAGCGGCTTTCTTCCCAATGCGCTGGGCCGCTGCTTGGGTCTTGCCGGATAATATCGAGACGATAGCCCCCGATTTGGAGATGCGCGGGACAATTTGGCAAGGCAGCGTCTCCGGTCTCCCGCTGTTTGGGACGGCCAATCTGAAAGTCTCTCCGCTCTCTCGCCAGCTCGAATTGCAGTCGGGCCAAGACCGCAACTATCTCTCGGGGGTTGTCTCAACATCAACGGCGAGTGATTTTACGCTTCATATGGATATCGCAACGGTCCCATTTAGTGATGGCCGCTTGCAGGGACTACGCGGCGATTTTACCGCGCAAATATCGGAAATGGAGCTGTCGGATAATTCCTGTCAATCCGCTACAGGCACCGCCCGGACAGATGTTTTGCAGCGTAATGGCGGCAAGATACAATGGACGGGACCGGAGCTGACCGGACCAATCCGCTGCGAAGACGGGGCGCTGGTGGCCGATTTATCGGGGCGGGATGCGCAGCAAACCATCACCGCGCTTATCAAACTCATGCCGGACGGATTATACCGCGCAGATGTGAGTGTCAGGACCATTCGAGTCGAAGCCGACGCAGTATTGCCCTTATTTGGGTTCTCACGGTCAGGGCAGAATTTCGTGCTGACAGAGCAAGGGAAATGGCGTTAGGTTATGCCCATGCGTTTGACCCTTCTGATATGTGCGTCCGTCCTATTGGCGGCTTGCGCCACAACGCCTGACACGGCGGTGCCAGCATCGGTTGAGGTGTCTGGATTGCCGACATCAAAACTGGCACCGGGGCAATGCGGGATGTTTGGATGGGCGACGGGGGATACCCGCGATTTCATCTTTTATGCGGATGAAGAAACGGCGCGCTATGCCGGTTTGAACGGCTCTATCAATCTCACGGCGCAGTCAGTTTTTCCGGCGACAGACTATATGGACCCGTCCGGAAATCCGGTGACGCTACGTCTTGGTGCAGGCGAAGTCATGGAAGGTGGGATGCGCTATCCTGCGGCTCGGATTGTGAGCTTGACGGATGAGGGGTGGGAACGTCTGCACCCCGTTGCCATCGTGCGCAGTTGCCAGCCCGTCTAAACTAGAGAAATTTCAACGTCAGAAATGTGATGGCAATACCAGCTGCTAAAAACGGACCGAAGGCCAGTTTCATTTTTGCGCGGGTGTCTGCGGGTTGCATCATCATATAAATCAGCCCGGCACTGCTCGCGATGAGGATGATAAAGGGAAGGGCCACCGCGCCGCACCAGGCCCCACCTGCGGCGAGGAGTTTTGCGTCGCCGCGCCCCAATCCATCGCGTTTTCGAATGAGGCGATACCCCGTCTCCACTGTCCAAAATACCGCATATCCTAAAACCGCGCCCAGCAGAAAGGGGTAGAAATCCAGAGAGATATTAAAGTTATAGAGGAGCCCCAAAGCGATAAGCGATTTGGTCCAGATATCCGGCAAGCGGTAGCTCCGCCAATCAATATAAGACAGGCGAAGGAGCGCGCCGATTAAAACGAGGCTCCCAATCCATTCTATCGCAATACTGTTCACGAAAACGGCGTAACCTGTTGCCCCCGCCGCGTAAAATGGATTTACGCATGGGCCGTCAGAGTCTAGGCGTGAGGCCGTTGACGACCGATTCCTCAAGGCGACATCATGAGCCCGACCGACCTCCAGCCCGAAGATGAGACAGACCTCCAAGACGCTTTGGCGATGGATGATGATATTGCCTTGTCAGAAACACTTGCGCGCTTGCATCCCGCTGATGTTTCGGACGAGCTAGAGCAGCTTTCCTCCGAACAGCGCGAAGATATTATTGCCCGCGTGCCTGACATTATCTCGGGTGATGTTCTGGCTGAGTTGGAAGATGATGTTGTTGAGGACATCCTGCCGTTTTTGGACGCGAAACGGATTGCGGATGCGCTGTCCGATATGGACAATGATGACGCGACGCAGATCCTGGAAGAAATGGAAGATGCGCAGCGCGAGGACGTGCTCGACGCCGTCACGCCAAAAGAGCGTATCGCCTATGAGGAGAGCCTCGCCTTTGATGACGAAACTATTGGTCGTCTCATGCAGCGCGAATTTGTTGCTGCGCCGGAATTCTGGACGGTGGGCGACGCGATAGATCATATGCGCGAAACGGGCGAGGACCTGCCGGAGATATTCTTCAACGTCTATGTTATCGATACAGGCTTCAAACCCGTTGGCTATGTGCCAGTGAGTCAGCTTCTGCGGGGGCAACGCGACGTGCGACTTGCCGATCTGATGGCGGACACAATCGTTCAAATTGACCAAAGCAGCGACCAAGAAGAGGCCGCATATTTGTTCGAAAAATATAATCTTATTTCAGCGCCCGTTATCAATGACGAGGGTCGCCTCGTCGGGATGATGACCGTCGATGATATCATCGAAATTATCCAAGATGAAAACAAAGAGGACATCCTCGCGCTGGCGGGTGTTTCGGATGCGGGTCTGGCCGATACGGCAATAGAAACGGTGCGCGCCCGCGCGCCCTGGCTCTTTATCAATTTGCTGACGGCCGTGCTGGCCAGCCTTGTCATCGCCCGTTTTGACTATGCGATTACGGAAATCGTGGCGCTAGCCGTGTTGATGCCGATAGTCGCGAGTATGGGCGGAAACGCCGGGACACAGGCGCTGACTGTGGCCGTACGCGCCTTGGCCGAGCGTGAGTTGACGACGCAATCTGCATGGCGGGCTGTGCGCCGGGAAAGCGTCGCTGCGCTTATCATTGGCGTGATATTTGCGGTGGTTCTCGCGCTCATTGCCTATATTTGGTTTGGCGATAAGCAACTCGCAGGCGTGGCTTTTATTGCCATGATCGTGAACCATCTCTTTGCAGGATTGGCGGGTATCGCCGTGCCGCTGGGTCTCAAGCGCGCAGGGGCCGACCCGGCGGTGAGCTCTTCTGTCTTCGTGACAACCGTGACCGACGTCGTCGGCTTTTTTGCCTTTTTAGGAACCGCAGTTCTTATTCTCCTTTAGGGCGACTTCGGCCCGAATTTTGCAACATTTCTCCTAACTCAATCGGGCCTCCGCCCGAGCTGTATTGATTTGGGACGACTATGAGCCAGAACCTTACAATTTCCGACACGGGCCTGAAGCTTATCAAAGCGTTTGAGGGCTATCGCCCCGTGGATCGTGAATTGATCACGGGGCAACGGATTGTTGGTTATGGCCATCGTCTATACTCCGAAGATGCGGTCATGATGAACAAGGGCGAAGCAGAGAGCGTCTTGCGCGGCGATCTTGAACCTTTTGAAGATATGATAAATTTAGAAGTTCACGCCCCGATGACGCAAAGCCAGTTTGATGCACTCTGTTCTTTTGCTTTTAATATTGGACCTAAAGCCTTTTTGAAAAGCGACACCTTGCGCGCCCTAAATAATGGGCGTCCACTGGATGCGGCCAATGGGCTGGATGTTTGGCGGAAATCTGAGATCGCGGGAAAGACCTATGTTGTCGATGCGCTTATGCGGCGTCGGACGGCTGAAAAAGCGCTATTCTTGCGCACAGAGCGTAATTTGTCTGCGGGGCGGGAAGATCTGCCGCCTATTCAGGACACGGCGATACAAGGGATGTCGACCGACGATGAGTTGCCCGTTTTCACCGAAGACGACGCCAATGGCATCGTTGCGACAGCGCCCTACACAGCCACCGCCGCGCCGACGCGCCGCCGCGAAGACGGCGCTGCCGGGGTGTTGCAACTTTCAGAGCTGGACATTGACGATGGCGGAGCGCTGCCTGAGGCGACGGTCCCGGATAGAACGCTTGCTGACAGGATTATGGGAAGAGGCGCTCCGGAAAGTGACGTCTCAACGGATATCGCCTTTGATTTGGATGAAGACGAGTTTGAGGGCGAGGATTTCGCGTCCGCAGATGATGGCGTATTTGAATCTGATGAAACCAAACCATCCCCCATCGCAGCTGCTGCGACTGACATTGTTGCGCGGTTGGACGCTTTGATCGAAGATGCGGATACGCGGTTCGAAGACCGAGATGAGGATTGGCCGGAAACCCTGATTACAGCCGAGACAGCAGAAAACGAGACCGAGACGGTTGAGATGGTTGAGACGAAGCGAACGAAATCGCTGCAAGATAATGTCATTGATTTGAACACGCGAACGACACGTCCGATTGAAACCATGGCCGATGCGCCTGCGGAGATCGAGGGGACTTTACCCTTGGTTGAGGAGGCGCCTAAAAACCCGGTCGGCGTCATAGATGAGCTGGCGAAAGATGATGCCATCAGGGTTCGGACAGACTCCGCCGCAAAATATATCGAGACGGGGTCGCGTGAAGGTCCACCCATTGAGGTCAAGAAAACAAGCGGCCTGGGTCTTTGGATACCTGTCATGCTGGGCTTTCTGCTCTTGGGGGCCGCTGCTGGAACCTTGATTAGAGGGGCAGAAGCGCTTTTGGGTGTCTGGGGGCCAATCATTGCCTTCACGGGATTGGTCATTGGTGTTGGCCTCATCCTGGCCGGAATTTACGCGGCGTTAAGGATAAACTCACGCAGTTAGAAACGTGCAAGACAATTTCAATATTTGGCCACTAGGGAATTCGCTATGTTGATCGATAATTCTAATTCTGATGTTCTCCAATTGGATGAGGCAGATGCTTTGCCTGATACGACCTCTATGTTGTCGGATTGGTCCGACGCGCATACGGCGGACTTCCAGAAGAAAATTATGAGCTTTGGCCATAATTTGGGTGCGACGGGTCTCTTCACGGATGAAGCCTTGATTTCGCTGCTAGAGCGTCATCCGTCTGAAAAATTGGACGTTTGCACCATGGGTACGAGTGATGATCCTATGTATCCTAATAAATTCCGTACGGGCGATTTCCGGGGCGTTCCGGGAAAGACATTGCTCGCGGCGGCAAAGGCAGGTTTGGTATGGATTAATGTTCGCGAAGCTATGAATGTTCACGATGATTATAAATCCGTGCTCGATCAAATGTATGGAGAGTTGTCCAAGAACACCGGTAACCGCGCCTTTAATCCGCGCGGCGGGATTCTCATCTCTTCGCCTGTCGCTCGTGTGCCATATCACTTTGATAAAACAGAAACGATCCTTTGGCATGTGCGCGGGAAAAAACGGATGTATCTCTATCCGCTGACGCAGAAATTCATTTCAGACAAAGCCTATGAGAGCGTGATTTCCAATAATTTGGAAGATGATCTGCCATATGATAACTCTTATGATGCGGACGCAGACATTATTGATTTGGCCGAAGGCACCGCTTTGACATGGCCATTAAATCAGCCGCATCGGGTCAACAATCAGACGTTTTGTGTGTCGGTCACGACAGAATATTCAACGCAGGAATCCGGCTTGAAAAACGCCGCCATGCTGACAAATGCAACATTGCGTCATCGGTTCGGTATGAACCCGTCATATGAGCAAGACGGCGATCTAAAACGCCGCGTGAAATCATTGGCTGGCCGCGTGTTGCGCAAGGCAAAATTAACGCCGAATATGACGACCGCCGATATGGTGACATTCCGCGTTGATGAAAATGCCGAGGGTTTCATTGTTGACGTTGAGCCATTTCAACGCAGCTTCTAGCCATTTGGGTTTCGCCGCTCTACATGGGCGGTGATGACCGTTCATTTACAGAAATTATCCGTTGGGTCCGAGTCGATCCAAACGCTGGCCGACTGGCAGGACCATGTGGTTCGTCGCCGTCAGCAGCAAGGTCTGTCTGCCCACCATATCCACGTTACCCGCATGTTTCCAAAACGCCGGGAAGAGATTTTGGACGGCGGCTCTATCTATTGGGTGATTAAGGGCAATATCCTCTGCCGAAACCGGATCATTGCATTAGAAGAGACCACGAAAAATGGACATCGCGCTTGCGGAATTTTGATGGACCCTGAGCTTATTCCAGTGTTGCCTAAACCCAGACGCGCCTTTCAAGGCTGGCGATATTTACAGGACGGCGATCAACCTGCGGATCTGACGAGCGCGGACAGCGGCGGGGATTTGCCTGCGGCCTTCAGAGCCAAGCTCATAGATTTAGGCGCCTGGTAATTTTTCACATACATTTAACAACAAAAAAGCCCCGGACCAAATCCGGGGCTTTCGCAATCTAGATTTAAGACGAAGTTAGAAGTTGACGCGAACTTTCGCGTAATATTGACCGCCGTTGAAACCGGTAGGGGAAGCTTCAGGGTAGAGTTGGCCTAAACCACCAGCGCCTGGGTTCTCGTCCGGAAAATTATCGAACAGGTTGGCTGCGCCAATTGCAATCTCAACATTCTCTCTAACATCTGCCGCAACTTCTGCATCAATTAGAATTTCAGAACCGATGTCATTGACGCCGTTTCCTGTGTCATCCCAGCCGCCATAATAGTTGGCGCGTAAGAGGCCGCGGAACATACCTTGGCGATGGGTAAAGGAGACATTGCCTTTTACATTCGGCAATAAGTCCTCAAGAGCCTGTTCACGTCCGGCAGAAATCGGGTTGATATCACCGCGATCCGTCACTTTCGTGTCAGTGTAGTTACCTGCAACAGAGATAGCTGATGTGCCGCCAGCGAGGCTGAACGGATAACGCGCCACAACGTCGACGCCGCGAGAGCGTGTGTCAAAGCTGTTGGTGAAGAAGCGGAATTGCGACAGCTGATCCAATCCGAGGAAGTCGTTTCGGTCGATTGTTCCATTTGCATCAAGTTCTGTTAGAGCGTCGCTGACCGTGGTCGCTGTCGCGCCTGCGAATTGCAAGGCATCCAAGAAATCGACATTGGCACCCAAAGCAATGCGGTTGTCCACATCAATTTGGAACGCATCAATCGTCACGGTCAAACCTTCATAATCAAAGGCAACACCCGCAGAGAGGTTGAACGCATCTTCGGTCCCAAGCTCGGGCCGCTGACCAGCATTTTCACTGGCGATGAAGTCCGCTGCCAATTGTCCAGCCGCCGTATTGAGCGGCAATGTGCCTTGGTCAACCAACTGGCCGCCGACATTTTGCGTTGTCACATTTGTGATGTTCGCTTGTCCGGCCGTAGGGGCATGAAACCCTGTTGAGACTGTGGCGCGAAGCGAGACATTGTCTGTGGCTTTGAAAAGACCCGCAAGTTTATAGTCAACTGTGCTGCCAAATTCGGAGAAATCTTCATAGCGCAATGCACCTTGCAGCGTTAACTGCTCGGAGACGTCGGCTTCCAAGTCGACATATGCACCGATGGAATCCTGCGAATTTGAAGAAGAATTGGGGAAACCGCCAAAGCCGTTAGAGCTGGAAGAAAACCCTTGATCTGCGAGAGGGCCAAGCGCGAAACTGGCCGCATCTCCTGCAAAGAGGTCAAATTCCTCTTTCCGATATTCCGCGCCAAAGGCGATGGAGAGGTCTGAGTAAAGTCCAGCATCATAAAGATACCCGAAGTCAGCATTCAAAGTTGTCTCTGTTTGCTCTTGACCGCCCGGTACGAAATCGCGCGGCGTGTTCGGGCCGAGAGAGGCGTTGACCGTGTTGTTGATAAAGAAATCAACCTTGGATGAACCATGCGTCACTGACACATCATAGGTCAGGCCTGTCCCCAATTCGACAAGACCGCGAAGACCGCCGGAGATACCGAAGTCACGTAGATTGCCACCGAAACGCGGGACAAAGCCGCCAGGAATTGTTTCTACAAAAGAGAAGCAGTTTGCGGAGGCCGCAACTTGAGCCAAAATTGTTGGGTCTGGGATCAATCCGTCTTGTCCGGTTAATGGGATACCGGCAACACATTCTTCGCCATTTCCAACACCGTTAAGATCGCCTACCCGCACGGACGGGACCGCATTGGCGGCCGTTGATGCGAAACCGGTAAGCGGATCAACCGTCGGTCCGCGATAAACGCCGCCTCGGTTTGTTGGGTTACGATAGAAAAACCCGCCTGTTGTTTCGCGTTCAGCATATGTGCCGACAGCGTAAAGTTCAGCGCTCTCGTTTAGCTCATAGGCTGTATTCACAAGAAGCTTCAGATCGCCTTCAACATCCGGCTGTCCCCAATATTGCGGGACTTCATCTGTATAAGTGTTGATGGTGCGGAAGTCAGCTGCGGCTGTGTTGCCAGCGGCGATAAGGGCTTGAACATCATCACGGACGACAGAGCGGACCGTGCCATCTGTTTCGCCATATTCGGCAGTCAGGTTGATAAACCCTTTATCGCCGAGGCCGAAGCCGACATTGCCGCCTAGGCGGTAGTTGTCGCCGTCGCCGTCATATGTTGAGCCGTATTTGGCTTCAATCACGCCGCCCGTTGAGTCGTCTTTCAAGACAAAGTTGATAACGCCCGCAATCGCGTCAGAGCCATATTGTGAGGACGCACCATCACGTAGGACTTCAACTTGCTTTAGGGCCAAAGACGGAATGGAGGAGACATCAACGCCTTGCGATCCATCGGCAATACCGCCGCCAAGGAAGGCAATGACCGCGCCGCGATGACGCCGTTTGCCGTTCACAAGAACAAGCGTGTTATCAGGTGATAATCCGCGCAAGTTGGCCGGACGCACGATAGACGCCGCGTCGGAAATAGGCTGCGTATTTACATTATAGGACGGAACAGCTGTTCGTAGAAGGTCCTGCACATCATCTGCCGCATTTGTCGTAAATTCGACACCTGTGATGACATCTACCGGGGCTGGCGTATCCGCTGTGGAGCGGGCTGCGCGGCGCGTACCTGTTGTAATGACAACGTCTTCATTGGCGTTAACGGTTGTATCGGCGATTTGGGCGTGGGCCTGAATTGGCAGAGCTGCCAATATGAGGGTCGACGCGGACAGCGTGAGCCATGTTTTTGATGCAGAGTTTTGCATTATTTATTATCCTTAGATTTAATGTGTCCCCTATGCCGATTAGTCCGCTCCCGCCGACTCTCTTGGTTTGGCATGCGTAGACCCTATCTTTTACCTGCTATCTCTCAAGAATATTCTCCTTGTGCGCTGCCGCATTTTTCGGAATTGTGACTTTATTGACACAGGTCAAATAGACGGGCTCGATTATTTATGCCCAGAACAGCTTATTATTAGAAAAATTATCATGGATTTCGTATTTTGGAGATAGAAATTGCTAAAATAGAGGACGCTCCGGAGATTAAAGCCCTGATGAAGCTCGCAATAGATGTGTTGCAAGCCGACTATCTCTCGCCTGCGCAAGTCGTCGCGTCTCATGCTGGAATGGGACTGGATACCCAATTGATCTCGGACGAAACATATTTTTGCGTCCGGGAGAGCGGCCAGATCGTCGGGTGCGGTGGGTGGTCTTTTCGGTCAACGCTTTACGGCGGTAATCACTCAGCCGGACGGGATGCTGCGAATCTGGACCCAAAAAAAGACCGCGCCCGAATTCGGGCTATGTATACGCATCCTGATTTTACACAGCGGGGTATAGGGAGATTGATTTTGAACACATCTGAGCGCGCCGCAAAAGCAGCAGGGTTCAAAAGCCTTGAAATGGCTGCGACATTGGCGGGTGAGCCGTTTTACACGCGCTGTGGCTATGCGGTTGAAAAACGATGGCAAGATGAAAACGGCGCTGTGCCTGTTCCGCTGCTGACGATGGTAAAGACAATCGATTAACCTCGTCTCTCAATCCTCATTTGAGACCCGTCTGCTGTGTTCAACCTCGGCAAATACGACGGCGTTCAGAGAAAATTAAATCTAACATCCCACACAGGGCGAAGCGGGGGTGGGGATAAACGTGGGGACGGGAAAAGATGTTAACTGCTGTCATGAGAAGTAAAAAACCTCCGGTAGGGGTATCGGTACAGGACGTTTCCAATATTCTGAATGCCGCAAATGTGGCTTTTGTTCGCGTCGATAAAAATCATGTTGTTCAACATGCTCAAGGCAATGTTGCAGGCATTCTCGGCCTTGGTGCGAATGCGAGCCTTGTCGGCAGCATTGTAACCGAAACTTTGGGTGCCTTCAAAGTAGAAGACCCCTCCACCGGCGTTCAAATCCCGCCTAAAGACATGGCAAAATTAATTCAGAGATCCATAACGTCCGCGTCTGATAAACCGCATAGAACCGCCGTTATCATCACAACATTGGACGGGCGTCGTGTCCGTGTGAACACATGGTATGAGGGCGAAGAAGGCTATACTGTTGTTGTCCGAGACATCACAACCAGTAGCCGTTACCGAAGCCTTTTCGAAATGGCGATGACGGCGGCCACGGCAGGTTTTTGGTCAATGGATTTCAAATCTGGAAAATTCACCTATTCGGACTCTGTCACAAACCGTCTCTCGGAGGCTGAGCAGATCAGGATGGAGACCGATGGTTTATTCTCTGTCATCCATCCCGATGATCTGACGGCTATCTGGACAGAATGGAAGGAAATCATTGAAGAACGCCGCGATTTTGATTTAAAATATCGTGTCCGTCTTGAGGGCGATGGCACGAGTTGGCAAAGATCAATCGGCCGGATCATTTGTGCGCCAGATGGCACGCCTTTGGGGGCGACCGCTTTTGTGATGGATATTTCCGAACAGGTCAGCAAGACCGAGGCCCTGACGGCTGAACGCTCAACGTCCAAAGCGCAATCCGAATTTCTGGCCCGTATGAGTCATGAAATCCGCACGCCGCTCAACGCGATCATCGGCATGAGTGATAGTTTGAAAGATGAAGCCCTTAGCCCTGACGTCCGTGAGGTTATCACCGACATCGAAGACGCAGCAGAAGGACTACATTACCTGCTCTCCCGAACTTTAGATCACGCCAAACTTATGAGTGACCGCGTTGAAATTAGCTTGGAGCCCACTGACCCGCGCAAAGTCATCGGCACAGTGGCACGATTGTGGAAACCACAAATGAAGAGCAAAGGATTGAACTTTAAAGTCATTATCGATCCGGAGCTTCCGACCTCAATTCCTTTGGATGAGTTTCGATTGCAGCAATGTTTGAATAATCTGCTCTCCAATGCCGCAAAATTCACCAAAAGCGGCAGCGTCACATTTCTGGCACGAAAAGCAGATGTTGAGGGCACGCCGTCCTTTATTTTGGCCATCAAAGACTCGGGCATTGGAATGTCTTCGGACGAAGTCAAACGTATTTTCGATCCCTTCATGCAAGCCGATAGCTCTATCCAACGCGAATATGGCGGAACAGGTTTGGGTATGAGTATCACGAAAAACTTGTGCGAGTTAATGGACGGCAAAATCCGTGTGAAATCCGAGCGCGGCACAGGGTCCACCTTCGCCCTTATTTTCCCTCTTGCAAACGCGCAGACGGCTTCACCGGAACAGCGTGATCTCCCGAACCGTCGAATGGAGGCACCAGTCCTGCCTGTAGTGACCGGAGACGTGGTTGCTGAAATCGTGCCAATTGAAGACGATCCGGCGAACTTGGCCGGACCTCTTGACGGGGCAACGGTCCAAGATAACGACCAAGACACCCAACCGAGCAAACCTTTCGAAGGTTTAAATGTCCTCTGCGTGGAAGATAATCCGATCAACCAAAAAGTCGTTAAGCGCCTGATCGGGAAGCGCGTCAATCAGCTTTACTTCGCAGGGAATGGCCGTGAGGCCTTGAACATTCTCAACACCGCGCCGGTAGATGTCGTTTTAATGGACATTCATATGCCGATTATGGACGGGATCGAAACTACATTGGAGATTCGAAAATCCAACGAAACCTATGCAAATGTCATCATTATTGCGCTGACCGCTGACCCCGACTATCAGCAGCGCCGCATTTGCCGAAATATTGGCATGGATGATACAATCGCCAAGCCCGTGAAACGTGAAGACATCTTGGATGCCTTTGACCGCACTTTGTCAAAACTTTCAGAAAATTACGGGCAAGAGGTCGCTATTAGCGCTTAGCTCGGCCTCGTTAACTGGGCCCTATTAGTTGGGGCGCTCCTAGCTAGGAACGCCCTCAAACTTCCCGTCTTTTGCCAGTGCCGCTTGCCAGGCTGGACGGGCTTCCATACGCGTGACGTAATCTAAAATATTTGGATAGCTGTCTAACAGCCCGCCGCGCATTTTCGCCATGTGGAGGGTGTAACCCATGGCGATATCTGCCGCGGTAAATCTGTCACCTGCGAGAAATTCACACTCCGAGAGCTGGGTTTCCATCGCTTTGAAAACTGCGATGAGGCGGGGTTGAATAAAAACAGAATTGAGGGTTTGTTCGACCTTGCTGATGATGGGACGGACGAAAAAAGGCGAGCGCTGCGT
>CAZSKH010000011.1:0-19487 GCA_964607395.1 uncultured Algimonas sp. | reverse complement strand
CCCTCTGGCCACGCCCTGTTCGCTCGCGCGCAAATAGCGCGGCGGAAATACCTGTCAGCGCGGAGAAAAATGCCCCCATACTCGGCCATTTTGACGCGACATGAAGCGGGCCATCGCGGTTTGCGCCTTGCACGTGATTAGGGTCAATGTCTACGGCCCCGGCGAAGGGGTCTTCACGGCCCGCCATATGATTAAGCGCGCCCTCGGCCCAACCACGCTGTTCATATTGCAGCCCTGAGGTTGCCGCGACAAGCGCGTCATATCCCGGGCGGTCATCGTCCTCGCCATAGCCTGTAATGGAGCAATAAATCAGCTTAGGATTTATCTTGGCCAATTCGGCGTAATCAATCCCTAGCGCTTTAGTCTTACCCGGCGACATAGACTCGATGAGCACATCGGCATTAGAGACGAGTTTCATGAAAAGACCAAGGTCACCCTCATACGTCAAATCCAGAACGGCATTCTTCTTACCCCGGTGCCAGACTTTATAACCTAACATGCCCGCAAATGGATCGCCTTGGGGACGTTCAATGCGCGTGACATCGGCCCCGTGATCGGCCAGCAACATGCCTGTCATTGGCCCTGCAATTCCCCAAGAGAGGTCAAGAACTTTGATACCGCTAAGAACACCTGCCATTATTGTCTTCCTCGGCCCACTTGCCTTATGATTATTGCCGCGATAGGGAGTTTCCGAACGCTGTTCGAAAATAGCTTTTGAAGCGCCACAGTCAAGCTATAAAGAGGATAAAGATGCCAATACTTCACGTCATAACCGCGTCCGGGGAAACCAAAGATGTCGATGCGCCCACCGGCGGCTCCATGATGGACGCGTTGCAAGCGGCAGGATTAGTCGAAGGCACATGCGGCGGCGCGGCCAGTTGCGGGACGTGCCATGTATATTTTGCCGACAAAGCGGCAGGGGGTGAGCGCACTGAGGATGAATGTTATATGCTGGAAGGCTTAGAGGATTTCGTTGTTATCCGCGAAGGTTCTCGCCTCTCCTGTCAGCTCAAAGTCACTGACGCGCATGAGGGACTGAAAATCGAAATCGCACCAGAAGCTTGATGCGCGAGTCACATAAAGCCATTGTTGAAGAGGTAGAGTTTCAAGCCACACGATTTGAACCCAAAGGCCCAAGCAAAAACATCACGCTTTTCTGTTTGCCTGGCGGCGGCGCCTCTGCGGAATTTTTCGACCTCGCCCCAGATTTTAGTTTTGCAAAGCGCATGACGGCAAAAGGATATGTTGTCATCACTCTTGACCACCTTGGAACGGCGACAAATCCCCTGCCTGAAGGTCATGGCTTTCTGACGCCTCGGCAATCGGCGGATTATATTGCAAGGGCTCTCTCCAAATGGGTGACCAATGAGATTGTTATAGGCATTGGCCATTCTATGGGCGGAATGATAACAACCCTCATCCAAGCAAGGTATAATCCTTTCGCCGCTATTGGCTTATTTGGCTCTAGCGCGGGCGGGTTGGAATGGGGATTATCTGATGAAGAAAAGACCTATATTGATAGGCCCCAAGCATTTGCGCGAGACCTCGAAAAACTCACTCTCGCGAAATTTAAAACGCCCTTCCCCCAAGGCACAGGCGGCCCTAGCGGCAAATCAATAACCTTTGGCGGGGAAACCCCTGAACTGACCCAGCGCCTCCGCGAAATCTCCTGCGAGCTTTTTGCGGCGGGGGGCATGATGAGCATGACACGCGGCAGTTTCCGCAAGGAGGTCGAAGCGATAGACGTTCCAATATTTTTTGCCTTTGGCGATCACGACATCGGCATCCCGCCCGAAGACGCGCCAGAAGATTACATCAACTCGCCGGGCACAGAGTCAGTCGTGTTGGAACATACAGGACATAATCATTTTGCGTTTAGCTCGATTAAAACGCTCTGCGATCGGTTGGATCACTGGGCGTCTAATTTGGATTGAGTATCGCGCAAACGATAATTCAGCCAATAAATTTCATAGCTGTTATTCGTTGTCGCTTTGGCTTCTTCTATTAATTGCAACAAGGCCATTTTTCTGACAGATAAGGCCGATGCATTATTGGGCTCTACACCCAGAACAATATCAATCAAATGCAAGGCTTTCAGCGGTTCATTCCTATTAACGTAGCCTTGTGCTTTTTCCTGCAATATTAGCTCCCCGCCAGCCTCGACAATGTCGGCATAAACATCGCTTAATGGCACATCATAGAGCTCGGTCGTCTTATCAAAGTGGAACCAGGTCGCGTAATATTCCCAGATAGATTTAACCGCCCAAGACACTTTGCCATGCTCTTGAGTCAGCGCGAGGTTAGCAGGTAATTGAATCTCGCGCATTAATTGCTCAACAGTTTTGCCCACATTCATCCCTTCGACAGTTTTGTCATGCACGTAGCGCGTGGCGTCGCGCATTTTCACAAGGCCGTCTATGATAAGCGCCTTGTCGGTGATAGAGTCTTTATGGCTTGGGACAATCATCTCGGGGCCGAGCGCGATAATCGTTTCAAGCGAATTAATATACTCCACAGGCTTACGGATTTTCTCCCCCCGCATTGTAAATACATTTGGGAACTGCGGAAATAGAGGCCCAAAGAAATCACCACTAAAGAGTATCTTTTTCTGTGGGAGCCAGAGCACGATATTATCCGCGCCTTCCGCCCCCGGCAAAGCATGGATTTCAAAATCAACGCCGCCTTGGGTAAATCTGTAAGGTTGTCCATTACGCACGAGCTTATTTGGCTCAATCCCGCCATAGGCAATTAATCCAATTTCAGGCGGAGTTTCAGGCATGAAGGGGAAGAGCGTCCTGTTCCGGCCCCAGAAATAATCCTGTAATTCTGTGAGGTAACGCTGCTCTTCTTCAAATTCCGCATGCGCTACAATCTCAACGCCGTCTTCTTTCCAGAATTTTACCCCGCCAGAATGATCCGCATGGGAATGGGAGACGATAATATGGGAAAGCTCCAAATCCGGAACAGCGTCTTTAAGGGCCTTCATCTGCTTAGGTACCTGCGTCGCCAGGCCCGTATCGAAGAGAACATCTTTGCCGGACGTCGTAATTAAGTGTGCATTTCCAACGCCTGTCGCTTGCCAAATCCCGCTTGATATTTCGTGCGCTTCGATTGGAATATTAATGAATTCAGCCGCGACAGAGCCCTTAGCTTCTGGGTTAGAGGCGATGCGTTTCATTCCAACATCACCCATTTTATCAACAGCGGCGATTTGAACTTTCTTCTTCAAACCCGGTATGAAATTAAAAGCGAGAAACAAGACCAAAAGAACTGGCAGTATGTAGCCAATCAACTTAATCAATTTGAAATAAAGTTCGGTGAGCTTACTCATAGGCCAGCTTTCCTTTATCCCCGTGCCGCTGTTGTAGGATTTTCCCTCGCATGCCTGAAGTATAGCTATTTAAATAATCCTCCTGCAATTCCTCGTCAGGAATAACAGACACCGCATAATCCTTAGGCGCACGCCAGCCTGGATGTGGCGCCAAAGATACACGCACACCATTTATCGGATGCTGTGCTTGCCACTTTCTGATTTTCTTGGCCATGCGTTTGACAATATCAGGATTGGATTCTGCCAAATTGTTTTTTTCACTTGGGTCATTGGGCAGATCAAATAAGAAACTCTCCACACCCACCTCACTCCAATCATGGTCAATAATCTGAACGAGCTTCCACTTCTCTTCCATCACCGCGACATGGAACTTATTATAAATCGGAGAGTTAGACGCGAAGTATAAATCGCCATTACGCGGGTCTTCGCCTGAATTTATCAAAGCATCCCAACGGTCCAGACCGTCTAGTTTTTTGGCGGCTCCCATCTCAACCCCTGCCGCATCAGCAAATGTCGGGAAGACATCCAGCACGGACATAACATCGTGAGTCTCCGCGCCCGCTGCAATTTCACCGGGCCAGCGCATAATCGCATTGACACGAATACCGCCCTCAAAGGTCTCTAGCTTACCCCCCCGAAAGGGGCTATTATCCGCGCCAAATGCGCCCAGCCCGCCATTATCGGAAAAGAAGAAAACTAGCGTATTATCGGTTAGTCCTTGCGCGTCGAGATTGTCCAATACCCGTCCCACATTCTGGTCAAGGCTATCCACCATCGCCGCATAAGTCCGCTTCGGGAAAGGCCGATTAAGGCGTTTCTTATACTTGTCTTCCAGCTCTTTCGGAGCCTGCATCGGAGAATGCGGCGCGAGGAATGGCACATAAAGAAAGAATGGCTTTTCTGGATCACGCAACTCTTCAATATATCGCACAGCCTCATCCCCGTGCACATCGGTCATATATTGATCTTCGCGCAAAACGGAGACGCCATTTTCTTGAAGGTCATACCCACCCGCAACGGTGTAATCAAAATAATCAATTTGCGTGTTGAGGTGACCAAAGAAATGGTCAAAGCCGCGCGCATTAGGCACAAAGGGTTCTATCGTATGACCTAAATGCCACTTGCCGATCATCGCGGTTTGATAGCCTGCGGCCTTGAAGCTCTCTGGCATGAAATGTTCGTCCGGCGAGACGCCACCATTTTGCCAAGGTTGAAACCCAGCATAAATACTTCCGAGCTTCATCGGATCTCGTGCTGTCATAAGTGCGCTGCGCGTGGGCGTACAGATTGGCATGGCATAAAAGCGGTTCAGCGTCAGGCCTTCGCGCGCGAGCCTATCAATATTGGGGGTCTCAATATCACTGCCGCGAAACCCGAGATCTGCAAAGCCGAGATCATCGGCGAGCATGATAACGATATTGGGTTGTTCATAAGAGGATAGCGAGGCCTTAACGTTCACGCTTGATGTGTCTTCGGCGGCCTGTACTGTTTGGGTTTCAGACGCGTTTTGGCACCCCATCAAGAATAGGCAAGTTGATGCGACTATTGATAAAGGTCTCATCATTCTGTCCCTTCGAATGAAAGACGGACCGCCCTTAGCGTTTGCGCAATTCAAAAGCTGAAGACGGCCCATTTGTGCCCCTCATCTCCCACGATAACGGATTAGAAGTTATAACTGAGTGATGCGCCATAGCTACGCGGTTGCCCGAAAACTTCTGTGCGGTATGCAAATGTTTCAAACGGCAAGCTATCAATGAGATATTTATCATCCAGCAGGTTGGTTCCCCAAAGTGCAATCGTCGCCGAATTGCCACTCGCCATATCAAAACTATAGCCCAGACGTCCGCTAACAAGACTAATTGATGGCAATCGCAGTTCATTCTCCGGAATAGCCAGAACATCATCCTTATAACTGTAAGACAGATTACCAAAAATACCGCTATCATTGCTGTAATTAGCGGAGAGCAAGAAGGAGTTTTTCGGCGTGCCCTGTAATTCAGGATTGCTTCTGATATCGGTTGGATCAAGCGGATTTACCGTATCGCCCGCCGTACCATCAATATAAGAGTAGCTACCTGTTAAGGTTATGTCTTCTGACACTGCAAATGTGGCATCCATCTCAAAACCATAAAGCTCATCATCCGTATTGACGATAACGCGCTCTGTTGCGATGAGCGGATTGGTGCCCAATGTGACCTGCTTGTTGGTGAAATCATAATAAAAGGCTGCGGCGTTAAAGCGGAAATTAGTTCCAAAATCGCCTTTGAAACCTGCCTCATAGGCCGTGATGTCTTCGCGGCCAAAGGTGAAGTCTGCCCCGAATGTTTCACCCGGAAGACGCAGCGCAGCCGCCGTTGCGTTAAAGCCGCCGGAGCGGAAGCTCTCTTTATAGCTCGCATAGAGAAGCACATCATCTGTCGCGTCCCATTCCAGCGTTAAGGCAGGATCTAAAACTTCGTCATCGAACGAGGCAATATTAGGCAGAATAACATTGCCAGTCAGGTCGATGTTATCGTTGAAAAAGACAGAACGCGTTTGGCCCTCGCCATCTTTGCTTTCATCTGAAAAACGCAGACCGCCCGTGATACGGAAATCATCGCTCACATGCCATGTTGCCTGACCGTAAAGCGCAAAGGCTTTGGTATCAATAGCGAGCGAGTTGGTTGTTGTCTGGCGCGCCGCGCCTAAGGCGACAGATAAAGTTGGAATACAGAAATTATTGGCAGTCATTGGCGTCATGCCCGTTTCCTGACAGGTTGTTCCGTCACCAACAATTTGACTGACGAGCGGGAAAGCCTGCCCTGCAAGAGGCGTTTGCAAGAATGACAACAGCACGCCCGCGGCAGGGATAGGACCTTGTGCGGCTGCGGGAACGTTATTTGCGGTCAAAAAACCCGTAACATTAGGTGCAGTTACCAGAGGACTAAACTGCCCAAGAACGAATAGATAGTCATTGGCATTCGCAAAGTTGACCCCTCCAGGATCGCCCGTGGACTCATCGTAATAAAACGCGCCGCCTGTATATTCCACGCGTCCATCTGCGAACTCACCATTATACGTCAGCTCTAAACTCAACTGATTGTGATCGGTCAAACTGGACGTACCGCCAGGTGGTGATAGGAATAATCCACGGTCCGGAATTGACCCATCAAATTGCGTACCAAAATCAGGACGCAGAGCCTGCTGAGCCGCACCAAAGGCGAAAGGCAAAGCGCCAATCGCTTGGTTAAAGCCCCCAGTAATTGCATTAATAGTGTTGGGGTCTGCCGTTGGAATCAGCGAGACGAAACGGCGGCTATCAACCTCGCGGTAGCCTGCCGTGAATTTTAAGTCATGGTTTTCAGCAATATCCCACCGAGCCGTCGCAGAAACGCCCTTTGTCTCCAAATCGCCTGTTTCATTAGTAAAGCTTGTCGTAACCTCATCTTGCCGGCCTTCGCCAAGCCCAATGGCGGGTGTGAAGAGCGCGGGGCCAAAATCATCAACTGATTGATAAAAAAGCGGTTCCCTCTTAGTTCTATTATAATCGCCTGCAAATTCGATATTTACGCTATCACTGACATCAAAGCCAAGTGCGGCGCGAAGGCCGTACTTTTCTTCACCCCCAAAATCGACGCCGGAGCCGTTATTTTCAACCCAACCGTCGCGATCCATATAAGATCCTGATAGACGGGCTGCAGCGGTTCTCCCAAGCGGAATATTGACTGCAGCAGCAATTTTCTTGTGATCGAAATTACCATATTCAGCTGTCAGTTTTCCCGTATATTCACTGGGGTCAGGACGGGCTGAGATAAGGTTAATAGCACCCGCTACAGTATTACGGCCATAAAGCGTACCTTGCGGCCCCTTAAGCACCTCGACACGCGCCAAGTCCGGCATATCAAAAGCGAGCCCTTGCGTTTTACCAAGATAAATACCGTCTTGATATATCGCGACACGGCTGTCTTGACCGACTTGCGGGTCAAATGTTCCAACACCCCGAATAGCAATACGTACACCGTTAGGGTCCGCGGGGTTTGGCGTTGTATATACGCCGGGCGTATAGGTTGCGATGTCTTCAACGCCCTCTATGCGATTGGCTTCCAACGCCTCCAAATCAAAAGCCGCAATAGCAATCGGAACGTCTTGCAGATTTTGCGCTTTCTTCTGTGCCGTAACAACTATCTCATCAAGCTGCGCAAAGGCAGGCGCACTGATCGCTAGAAATGAAGTTGAAACGGCTAATGCTGTAAGTCCTTTGAAGTTGTTTGATGACATAAGTATCTCTCCCCAGAGTTATGTGGTGTGGCATTTTCGCCCTCATTACTTAAAAGTTCTAAGCCATAAAAAAAAATGGCGCAATGCAAGAGTCGCAAGAAATATCGCTAATAATGCGCGATTTGTGTCTTAATTGGCCAAAAAATATCATTTTGCGTAGAATAGTTACATATTTGTTACGCATTTTGAGATAACAATCCTACCCCACCTTTCCCCTCACAGACCGTAACCGCCTGCCACAGCAATTTGTTGGCCTGTGACATAAGCTGCCTTTTCGGACGCCAAATAGACAACCGCATGGCCTATTTCTTCGGGTTGGCCCCAGCGTTTCAGCGCCAGGTTCTTTTGCACATCCGCCGTCCACGCCTTGTCAAACACGCCTTGCTTGGAGAGCTCAAGAAACATCCCCGCCTCTATCACCCCGATAAGGACAGAGTTGGCGCGGATGCCGTTTTTACCTTCTTCGCGGGCAATCGCTTTGATGAGGCTTTCATTGGCGGCCTTGGGCGCAACGGAGAGAACGTCTTTGTCCGGCCAGCTGAGATCACCTGCGGAGCCGAGATGGATGATGGAACCACCTGCATTTCGCATGTGCGTGATGGCCGCTTGGGCCGCATCGAAGAAGCCGTGGACCTCGATATTGATCGCTTTGTGCCATTGCTCACGCGATGTATCTGCAACATGAACTTGCTCGACCAGCGGGCCAGCCCCCCAGACCATAGTATGTAATTGCCCGTGGGTTTCAACGGCTTCCGCCATCGCCGCCTTAGCCGCGCCTTCATTCAAAGCATCGCACTGATGGAGACTCGCTTCACGGCCCATCGCTTTAATCTCAGCAGCAAGTTTATGAGCAATATCATCTTTGGAGCGCCAGATAATCGCGACATCACTTCCCGCGCGTGCAAGTTCCAGACAGACCACCCGGCCAATCCCGCCAGTTGCGCCGAAAACGATAGCTGCCCCTCGCGGAAAATCACTCACACCAAACTCCTTTGCGTTATTTTTCGCCACCATGACTACGAATTTTAAGCCTGAAAAGGGTTTTTAATCTCGATTTGCGTAATTTAATGCGCTATTACCTACGCACAAATAATATAAGGACTCATCATGGGAATAGCCGTCGTTACAGGATCAGCCTCGGGCATTGGGGCAGCCGCAGCCAAACGATTGGCAGCGCAAGGCCACCGCATTATCGGCATTGACCTAAAAGGCGCGGATATAAATGCCGACCTCTCAACCCTGGAAGGACGCCAAGCCGCGATAGAACAAGCTCTAGACATGTCGGGCGGTAAGATAGTTCGCCTCGTCCTCGCTGCGGGCCTTGGCGGGCATATTGATGACGGACAGCTTGTGGCAAAAGTTAACTATTTTGGCTGTATCGCCGTGCTTGACGGCCTGAAAAACGCACTTGCAGCAGTAGATGGTCGCGTTGTTGTTATCTCCTCCAACTCAGCGCAAATGCGCACCGACCCCAAGACGCCATTTATCTTAGCAATGCTGGACGGCGATGAGGACAAGGCTATGGAGCTTATCGGGGACGCTCACGGCGCGCTGACTTACGGGACGTCCAAACATGCCGTGGCTCGCGCCGTACGCCGCCGCGCGGCAGAGTGGGGTCAAGCCGGCATAACGCTCAACGCCATCGCGCCAGGCATGACAGAAACGCCGATGTTTCGCGGCGCAGCTGATCACCCCGTTATTGGCAAGAGCGTGGATATGATACCCATCCCAAAAACACGAGTTGCCTCGCCTGATGAAATTGCAGGCGTGATTGAGTTTATGTTGTCTGACGCCGCAGAATATATGCAAGGCAGTATTCTATATGTTGACGGCGGCACAGATGCACAGCTTCGGCCTGATGCGTTTTAGGCTTGGATAGCGCCACCCACAATGTCAGTCCCATTGACGAAAATCACGGACTCTATGGCAATGTCATTGGCCTAAGATATGTATTTGTAGAGGGATTGGATGTCGGGGTTTTAGCGAGGTCTGTTGAGGAACTCATAAAGCAGTTCCCTGCACTTTCAGGACGATACGCGGGCAAGTTTGCCGAGGTTATCCCTTCAAGCGAAACGGTTAGCCTTGCCTCAAGAGGCCATTACGAACCGAAACGGCGTGATGTCCTGGTTGGCCGGGCCCCACTCTCGACTTTCACCCTCGCCCCGCATGAAGATGGCGGCGCGATATTCGGCATGGCGGTGAGTCATATGCTCACCGATGCAGCAGGCTTTCATTCTCTCATGCGGCATTTGGGGGATATTTATACCGCCTTGATAATCGGAAAACCCGTACCGACATTCCCTTTTGCAACGCATTTCGATGTTTTCAAATTTGGAGCAGACCGCTCAAAAGCTGAAACGCTCAGCGCCTTGAAGCAACGCGGTCTGCCTAAACCCATTCCGATTAAAGGTCTGCTCGGCGGGATCATTAAATCCCTCATCATCAAGGCTATGGATAAGAGCCTCAGCGAGAACCCGCCTGTCTCTCTTCATTTCACGCCTGATGATGTTGCCCGCCTCAAAGAAACTGTCTTGACCGAAAGCGGCGAGGATTGGATCAGCACCAATGTCGCCCTCTGCGCGCATTTTACATCCATCATCTCCAAGCTCAGCTATGGCGATGATATTAAAACAGAGATGCAGATTGGGCAACTTTTAGACTTACGTAATCGCTATTTCGAAGCCGACTCCAAAGCCCAATCCAACTATATCGGCAATGCCATTCTCATACATATCGACAAGGCCGCCTTCCCCGACGGATTGCAAAACACATCACGTGGAGCCGTCGCCCGTTATTTCAAACAGCGCCAAGCCGAGACTAATGCGGGGGATATAAGGGAAAGGCTCGACCTCCTCGCGGATACTCTGCGCCATGGTTATACCAATCCCCAGCTCGACGTGAAAAAACCGATCATATCTCTTAATAATCAAAGTAAAATGCCAGTCTATGGGGTTAGCTTTGACGAGCAGAGCCCCGCCTGTATCATCCCGCAAGATGTCGGAGACAACATCATGTTCTTTCCCGCCCCAGATGGCGGCATCGACATCCATATTCGCGATATCGTCAATCCGGGCAGGCAGCAAAAACTTCTAACACCAGAATGGCAAGACCGTATTTTCGAATTCTGACCGCTTGACACACATGCATTCACAGGCTTTTCTGAACGTCATTCGGAAAGTCACAATAAACGACACAGGGGAATCATATGGCTACTCAAAAAACAGCCTTTATCACCGGCGCCGCCATGGGCATGGGCGCTATGAAAGCCAAGAAACTCGCCGAGCGCGGCTGGCAAGTTTTCGCCGGTATCCTCCCTGGCGCGGATACGTCCGAGCTTGGCGACAATCCCAACATCATCAAAGTCGAACAAGACGTCACCTCCGATGCCTCTGTCACGGCCAGTTCAGAAGTCGTCGCCAAACATCTCGACGATCGCCCGCTTGACCTGCTCATCAACAATGCCGGCATCGCCAATAAAGGCACGGGTCCTGTGGAAGGCATCAATATAGACGAGGCGAAATTCCTCTTTGAGGTCAACACATTTGGTTCCCTGCGCGTCTGCCAAGCTTTTCTTCCTATGATACGGCGCGGCGCGGGCACATCCCGCATTATCAACTTCGCCTCGGGCGCGGTGCGAGCCAATCCTGTCTGCTCGGGCAGTTACAATATGTCCAAATGGGCCGTGGAGGGCTTGACTAATACGCTGCGCAATGAACTGGCCCCTTTTGGCATTGAAGTCACCTCGATTGAGCCTGGCGCGGTGAAAACCCATATGACCGCCAACGCCGAAGAGACGACCAAAGATATTTGGAGAGGTATCTCGGATGAGGTCAAAGCGGTTTATGAGCCGCATCTGCGCGAGACCACAACCACGAAAATGGTCGAGCAAATCAACGCAGGCAATGACCCCGATTACGTCACCGACGAAGTCCTCGCACTTCTTGAGAAGAAAACATGGAAGCCGCGCTATCTCGTCGGCAAAGACGTCAAGCCGATGAAGGTGATGCTCAACCTCATGTCTGAGCGCGGTTTTGAAAAGGCGGTTCAAAAAGCCGTTGGCATTCCCCAATATGGTAAAGGCTAATCATGTCTGAAATATCAGAGAAATTTGCGCGCCTAAAATCAGGCACTGCCCGCCTGCGCAATACAAGCGCCGCTGAGCGTATCGAAAGAATGAAAGCCCTGTGGGAGGCGACCGTCGACCGCAAAGATGACCTGTTCAAAGCGGCACATGCAGAGCGCGGCACACATGATTTGGACATGGCGGCAGAACTTGTCATGCTGAAATCCGAAGTTGATTTCATGTGTAAAAATCTCGCCAAATGGATGAAGCCCGAAAAGGTCAAAAACTCTCTGGCGACCATGGGAAAGCGCTGTGAAATCCGCCGCCAATCCAAAGGCGTTGTGCTGAACATGGCCGCCTATAACGCCCCCACCGCCGAGAGCTTCGTGCCCATGCTGGCCTCCATCGCAGCGGGCAATGCCATGGCGATTAAACCCTCAGAACTCGCGCCCCAATCCGCGCAAATCATCCAAGAGATTGTCAATAAGGTCTTCCCCGCGGACGAAGCAGAAGTCTTTCAGGGCGGCGTCGAGGTCGCGCAAGAACTCCTCGCACAGCCCTTTGATCATATCTATTACACAGGCGGCACAATGGTCGGCAAAATCGTGATGAAAGCGGCGGCAGATAATCTCGCCTCAATCACGCTCGAAATGGGCGGCAAAAACCCAGTCATTATTGACGAGACTGCCAAGCTCGAAAACGCCGCCAAGAAACTCGCCTGGGGCCGCGTCATGAATGCCGGCCAAGTCTGCATCGCGCCAGATTATGCCATCGTCCATGAGAGCGTCAAAGATGAGTTTCAAAACCAAATGGCCGCGCAAATCAACGCGCTTTATAATGCCGATGGGACAGGCCTCGAAAACTCAGACTATGTCCCGCGCATCATTAATGAACGCCATACAAAACGCGTGAAATCCCTGATTGATGACGCCGTAAAAAAAGGCGCGAAGGTCATCTCGGGCGGCAATGCCAACTTCAAAGATAATTATATCGAACCCACCCTGCTCACGGATGTCACCGAGGATATGGACATCATGCAAGAAGAAGTCTTCGGCCCTGTCATGTGCGTGGTGGGATATAATGACCGCGCAGAGGTGCTCGACATCATCAAGCCGCGCACCAATTCCCTCGCGCTCTATATCTACTCCACCAATGACTCGAATATCGAATATTTCCTCGAAAACACCTCCTCAGGCTCCGCCGTGGTGAATAATAATTGCATCCAATCGGGTACCAACCCGCGCCTGCCCTTTGGCGGCGTCGGCAATTCCGGCATGGGCCGCATAGGCGGCTATGAAGGCTTTAAGACGATGTCCAATGAAAGGTCAGTCGTGCACCAACCGCTGGATAAGTTTAGAGATTTTCTGATACAGCTTCCACCCTACTCAGATAGATATGCAGGGCTGATTATGAAGGGGATTAAGAAGTAGGAGAAGGGCCAATATGAAACGTTTTTTCAAAATTCTTGCTCTTCTGCTTACGGCGCTTATCGGCTTTGTTGTTCTCAAAAGCTGTGACTTTGGCCCGCCGCCACCTCGCCCGGATTTAGACTTGCCCCTCGCCCCGCAAATGGCCGATCCCTCCTCTGCACCGATGGATATGAATTTCCCCGAGAGAAACCTGATGGCCGCGCAGAGCGTAAACCCCATTCCTCATGGCGATCCCGCGCAGCAAGACTCGACCCACATTCCTGGCCCGATGGATGAGACGCGCCGCTTGGACCCCGATGAAATTAAATATCAATTTCTCGGCCCCGGTCATTTTGGTGTCAGCCTCTCCAGCCCCTATCCCGATGGCCGCCGCGTGGTCTGGACGAACGGCGTGAACGGCGTCTTCAAGCTTGATGATGAAAGCTATGATATTATCGACCACCTGCCGTCCGACGTTGCTGATAAATATAACGAAGATTGGGCCAATAACATCTTGGCCAAGCTGGATAAAAATAACGGCGCAAGCGCCATGCCAACAGCCATAAAATCCATGCTCCCGCTCAAATCCCTGTCAGGCGTTTATACTGTCGTTGGCGACAATGATTGGTTTTATATCGCCCGCAAAGATGGGTCTGTTGTCGCCTATACAGATGCCGTCAAAGATGATCCAAGCTCAGGAATTATTGAGGCCGCGCGCTTCCAACTCCCGACGGAGCTTTCCGGCGCGAGTGTGGGCATGAACATGACTTATGATGGCTGGATAGTCTTCCCCATGGAAAGTGGGGTGATGATTGCGGTCTCGCCTGACCTGACGGAATATCGGTCTGTGCAGATGAAGCATGCCGATCGCGAAAACACCGAAACGAATGGTGTCGGTTATGGCTGGGTGCGCAATTCTATCGCTATAGATAAAGATGGCGGTATCTATGCCATTTCGCGCAATCACGTCCACAAAATCATTTGGACGGGCGATGCGCTCTCTACTGACGAGGCGGACGGGGCGTGGACGGCGGAATATCGCAATGGCCACCTTGAGGGCTCTGGCGCAACGCCGAGCCTTATGGGATTTGGCGATGAAGACCGCTTTGTTGTCCTTACCGATGGGGATATTCGCATGAATGTTGTGCTGATGTGGCGTGACGCTATCCCTGAGGATTGGGAGCAATTGGACGGAGCGCCCTCTCGCCGTATTGCGGGACAAGCCCCTGCTGATATGGGCGAACAAAAAGTCACAAAAATCCAGTCCGAACAAACTGTTATCGTCGCGGGTTACGGCGCATTGGTCGTCAATAACACGCCGCGCAATACGCCCTTCTTTATGCCCAAAGAAGGTGTGGGGCGCGGGGCGAGTATTGGTCCGCTCGGGAACAATCCGAAGTTCCAACCTTATGGGGTTCAGAAGTTTGAATGGAACCCAGAGCTACGGCGATTAGAAAAAGCCTGGGTCAATGAAACCATCAGCTCTCCGAATGGCGTACCTTGGGTTTCAACGGGGTCTGGCCAAGTCTATTTTATAGGGGCACGCGATAATGAGTGGACGTTAGAGGCCGTGAATTGGCTTACGGGCGAGCCAACTTTTCACTACATCCTTGGCGGTCAAAAATACAACAACATGTTCTCCGGCCCGACCATTGATGAACAGGGCCGCGTCTTTGTCGGCGCCTATTATGGGCGGATGCGGGTAGAGCCTAAATCTGGGGGTTAATCATATTTGATGCGGCCCTTTTCCCCGTGGGTCTGTTGCAATACCCCAGTCGCCAATGGGCCAAAACCAGACCACATTTCGGCATTCACTTGGTCAGCAGGGATAACAACATCAGCATAATCATTCGGTGCGCGCCAACCGGGATGGGGTTGAATTTTCACGGTCTGCCCACCAATGGGATGCAATGCCAAACGCTCATCCAATATCTTGGTCAGGCGCTCTGTTTGCTCTGGATTTTCAGCCGAAATATCAGTGGATTCATTTGGGTCAGTCCAGACATTAAACAACTCGGTTCTAACCTCTGTGCTGCGCCGCTCATGATTTACATATTGAATAAGCTTCCACGGCCCGTCCAAAACACCATATTTAAACTCGTTATAAATGGGAACATTGGAGGTAAACATCAGGGGTTCGCCGCGGTCTTTCTCGCCCATGCCCTTGACCGCATCCCAACGGTCAATACCGTCAATCTTCTTTTTATAGTGCGGCGTCACGCCAGTCGCATTCATCAATGTCGGGTAAACATCCATTACCGAAATCACGTTCTCATTGACCGTATTCGCAGGCAACACCTCGGGCCAGCGAATGACAGAAGTCACGCGCACGCCGCCTTCATAGGCTTCGAGCTTCCCGCCGCGCAGAGGTGTGTTCACCCCGCCGAAGTTATAATACCCTCCATTATCGGAGAAGAATAAAACAATGGTATTATCCGCAATACCCTGCTTATCAAGACTGTCGAGAATATCGCCAATAGCCTGGTCCATACTATCCACCATAGCGGCATAAGTCTTGGCGGGATGACGCGGCGTATCAATCCGCGCGGGATACTTGGCTTTATCCTCGTCCTTGGCTTCCATGGGCGAATGAGGCGCAAGAAACGGAACATAGAGGAAGAAAGGTTTTTCTGGATCGCGCATTTGCTCTAGATATCGCACCGCCTGATTGCCATGAACATTGGTAGCATATTCCCCGACATGATCGACAGGTACGCCGTTTTCTTGGAAATCATGACCGCCCGCCATAGTATGATCGAAATAGAGAACATCGGTGTTAAAATGCCCATAGAAATGGTCAAAGCCGCGCGCATTTGGCGTATGCTGTTCTATAGTGTGACCCAAATGCCATTTGCCCACCATCGCAGTTTGATAGCCAGCCTCTTTGAAATCTTCTGGCATGAAATGCTCTTCGGGAGAAATTCCGGCATTATCCCAGGCCATGAAAACGGCATGGGCCGCGCCGAGTTTAATCGGATCGCGCGCCGTCATTAACGCAGCGCGGGTCGGCGTACAAAATGGTGTGGCGTAGAAACGCTCGAGCCGCATGCCCTCAACCGCAAGGCGATCAATGTTAGGCGTTTTTATATCGCTGCCATGATAACCAACATCAGCCCAACCGAGGTCATCGGCGAGAAGGATAACGACATTAGGCGGCGGGGCATCTGCCTTGCGTGTCTTGATAAGTGAAGCCAAATCAGCCGTTTGTGCGGTTGGGAAATCGAAATCAGAAGACGCGACTTTCTTGAATTTAACCTTAGCAAAAATGAACCCTGCAATCAGCAAGATGACCAAGATAGCAAGTATCTTTTTAAACATTACTTTCCCCTTTTAGCGTATTTTAGGCGCGTGTTCCCGAGACGCCCGAGCTGCCAAACATGCCGAGTTTGACAGTTCCGTCGATCGCATCGCCGTCAACACCGCAATCAAATTCGAGCGTAATAGGCATAGGCTGAGTTAGGTCAGCCTTCCATGTGCCGCGGCCATCGGCGACCTTACCGTCTTGGATATCAATTGCATTACCGTCAGCTTCCATTGTGCCCGACAAGGATCCGCCGTCTTCAGCTAGTGTCAGTACAGCTTCTCTGTCACCCATGGGTGTTTTCATCATAATATTCCAATTTCCTGCAAACGACATGTTTCTCTCCAATTTAAGTTTAACTGTTCACGCCCATGGCGTGTTTCGCGGCCACATAGCCAAATGTCATGGCCGGGCCGATCGTTGAGCCCGCCCCAGGATAAGTATAACCCATCACAGAGCTCGCCGTATTCCCTGTCGCGTAAAGTCCCCCAATAGGTTTACCTTTGGTGTTCAGGGCCTGTGCATTCACATCTACATCCACGCCGCCCTTGGTCCCGATATCACCGGGGTAAACTAGGAAGGCATAGAACGGTGCTTTGTCCAAAGGCGCGAGGCATGGATTAGGCGTTATAGACGGATCGCCATAATAACGGTCATAAGCCGCGCTGCCCGACGCGTAATCTTCATCCACACCTGTTTCAGAAAATTTAGCGACTTTATCGACAGTGCTTTGAAGCCCCGCCGCATCCACGCCCATCATTTCAGCAAGACCTGCAATGGTATCGGATTTCTTTACCACCGCTTTGATTGAGTCGTTCCATTTACTGTCGGGGTGGACGGCTGTGGGATAAAGCGGCCCAATGCCATATTTTTCTCGCGCACGGCGATCAAAGACAACCCAACTTGTTTTGGGGTAAGCTTGAAGCTGCCGTCCAACTTCGTCATAGCTCGCGGCTTCATTGAGGAAACGCTCGCCTTTTCCATTGACGATATAAATACCCGGCAAAGCCCGCTCTGCAAAAAGAACCCGCGAGCGGTCATCACGCGGCAATCTTACCGATGGCCCCCACCACGCTGCGTCCATCAAAGTCATTTTCGCGCCAACAGCTTCCGCTGCTCTATGGGCGTCTCCCGTATTCTGCCCCGGCGTTGCACTCCATCTCGTATCTGTCGGCCCGGGGAGGTTCGCTTCACGCATCTGGGCATTTTGCTCGAAACCGCCAGCCGCAAGAATAACACCGCGCGCCGCATTGACACGATGGTCTTTTCCATTTTTTGAAACTATAGCGCCCGTAACTTTGCCGTCCGTTTCAATGAGAGATTTTAACGGCGTTTCCCGCCAAACAGGAATCTTACGCTTAAACACAGAGGTCAAACAGCGGCCTACCAATGCATTACCTAGGCAAAGGCGACGATGCCGTTTGGATTTTATACGCATTGGAATATCAAGCCGATAAGATATCATCAGCTTCGCCATAATCCACTTCCATCCCTTTTGACGCGTGATGATGGTCTGAGCTTCTGCAATCGTAATCGTAAATCCCCCGAATATGGTCTGCGGATGGGGCGGACGCATATTCAAAAACTCTTTGCCGAGCTTTGTGGCCGACATGGGAACAGGGTCAAGCGTACGCCACCCTTCCTTACTCCCCGGTTTCTCAGTCAAGTAATCGGCATAAGGCGTCGCCACAAAACACACATCGGATTTATCTTCCATGTCCTTAAGCATCTTTGGCGCATTATCTACATAGGCTTTAAGCCGCTCTTCGGATACAGCGTCCCCAATACAGGCTTTCAAATATTCCAACGCCGCCTCAGGCGTATCACTTTCGCCATGTTTGGCCATCAGGTGATTGCACGGAATCCAAATTCCACCGCCCGATGTGGCAGACGTGCCGCCATACTTATCAGACTTTTCAACAACTAAAACCTTGCCGCCATTATCGTGAGCCGTAATCGCCGCCGTCAGTGCGCCCGCGCCTGAGCCAATCACCAACACATCAACATCAATTGAGTCCATGAAACCCTCACTTTATTTTCTTTTATTAGACCTCAAACACTACATATCTGCAACGAAAAACACGATATTCCTGTATTTTATTACGCATTATGAGATAAATAATCCCAAAAACCAGTATTTTGCGTTTTTTGAAACAGCATTTACTACGCAATAAAGCCATCTGGCGAGATATAGCGGCTTTAAAACACATCCAAAATTGTCATTACCTTACAGCTCGCCTTATTAGGGAGCTTTTTCCATAAATCTCAGCAGCGCTCGTGCTGCGCCAGAAGGTTGCTCCCCCGCTCCCGCTTGCGGTACCCTGGAACACTTGTTCCCAGCATCAACACACTCAGTTTAAAGAGAGGCAACAACTGTTATTTCATTTCAATAATTTATGCCATTTAGGGAAACTCAAGATACCGCCAGAATACCTCTAGCGCCGAATTGGAAATGATGCGGCGGATACTCATCTAAATATCTACACCTGCTGCAATCGATTAACTGCAGTGACAGCAGGCTTGGTGCCATACTTACCGGGGCGGCGTTCTTACCGGGGCGGCGTTTATAGCCGACTTGGGCCTTTAAACCTTCAGTGCGCATGAGCTTGGCAACCGTGTTGGCTGCGCAAGGTTCGCCCAGGTTCAGCAGGTCGTGATGGATCTTGCGATAGCCGTCCAAACAACCGCTCTCCAGCCACGACTGCTTGATAAGGCCCGTCAAACGGCGCCTACGCTTTGCTTGGCCCGACAATCCATTCTTCAGCCACGCATAGAAACCACTAGCATGAACCTTCAACACGCGGCACATGGCGCGCACCGAGAACTCGTCCCGATGCGCTTTGATAAAGGCGTACTTCACCCGTGGTCCTTTGCGAAGAAACCTCTCGGTATTTGCTACGCAATTACCTGCCGGTCGGGGACCGTGGCCTTTTTAAAGATATTACGCTCCTCAGTGACACGCCGTAGCTCCGCCTTTAGCCGTTTGATCTCACCTTGCTCAGCAGAGCTGTCCGACGTGTCAGGCACATCGCCATAACGTTTCACCCAATCGTAAAGCGACTTCGTACTAATGCCGAGCCGTTCGGCGACCGATTTAACGCTATGACCCTTGTCCGTGACCTGCGC